>DATAPK010000568.1:0-3953 GCA_036265245.1 Tepidisphaeraceae bacterium
GTCGTCGCGCCGATGGCGATTCTTCTGGTTTACAGCTTCTGCCAGCGAAATGAATTCGGCGACATCGTTTATTCCTTCACCTGGGAAAACTTCTCGCGGGCGTTTAACAAACTTTATCTCGGCATCCTGCTCCGCTCGACATGGTATGCCGCCCTTTCAACCGTGATTTGCGTGATCGTCGGATTTCCAGTTGCGTATTTTATTGGCCGGGCAAAATCCAGCACGCGAAATCTGCTGTTGCTGCTCGTGATGATCCCCTTTTGGACGAGCTTTCTGATCCGCACGTATGCGTGGCTCATCATTTTGGGGGATCGGGGATTGTTGAATTCGTTGCTGATTCAGGCCCGGCTGATCGCCTCGCCGCTAAACATTATTTATACGTGGAAGTCCGTGACGATCGGATTGGTTTACTCGTATTTGCCTTTCATGATTCTGCCGATCTATTCGAGCGTCGAAAAGCTCGATCAGAATCTGCTCGACGCCGCCTCCGACCTTGGCGCGAATCCGTGGCGAACATTTTGCCGGGTGATTCTCCCGCTCACCTTGCCAGGAATCAGCGCGGGCGTGCTCTTGGTCTTCATTCCCGCCATCGGCATGTTCGCCATCACCGACCTGATGGGCGGCGCCAAGGTGCCGATGATCGGCAACGTCATCCAAACCCAATTCGGCGACGCCAACAACTGGCCCTTCGGCGCGGCGCTGGGCATGGTGATGATGGTGATGTTCGGGATTGTCTATACATTTAGCGGGTTCTTGAAAACGCAAGAGTGAAATGAACCAATGAATTAGCCTGCCATGAGTGGGTGTAGCTAACTCGAACATCAAATTACTTTAGCAAACAAAGTTTTACGATCAAAGGAGAACTGTCGGACTAGCCGTTGTCTTCAATCGCTTTTTCGAGAGCGTTTGGCGCTTTCGGTTACATTTATATAACCGGAAACCGTCACCCCAATCTCCGGCGACTGCGGCGTGGGCATGGCGCCGTCGAGTTTAAAACCGTCGGCAAAATCAGTCAAAACAATATGTTCAACTGGCTGATTCCGATCGCCGTGGATTATAACTTCCTGCGCGGATTTCAGTTTTGAAACATTGAGGTTGGGGCCCAGATAGACCGGCGATGAATGCTGGTTGATCCAGTCGGCGGATGATTTCTTTGAAAGCTCGATTGGATTTCGCGGATCGACTAAAATCGGATTCTGCTCGGTGTGGGGGGTTAGGGACATTGTGATCCCCGGATTTCCTGGATTTTCAAGCGATACGCCCTGCCGATTATTTGATCCCCCGACGTAATGCATGTCCTCCCGCTTGTCGCTTGTAATCTCAACCTTTTCATGACTTGAACCCACAATGGCAGCGGGTTGTGAAGCGGGCTTGGCTGGAGGCTCCGCGCGCAACATGGAGACGGGTAAAACAACCAATGCAAGCAGAATCGCCGCAATGAAAATGTGGCGCACGCTCACCGCTCCTCGTGTTGCATGGTCGTCGAGAATATTGCGCAGCCGCACCTCCATCGCCGACTCGCGCACCATTGACATGGCCATCGCGCCCGTCACCGCACGGGGGTAGCTTGCGCCGATTTCCAAGATCTCTTTCGCGTAATCCGTCTGTCGAATCCCCCCACCGATGACCAGATCGTCGCAGGCTCGCTCGCGCTCGGTTTCCATCCGTCGCACCGCAACCCAGGCCAGCGGGTTAAACCAATAAACCGCCCGGGTCAGTTGCACGGTCAAATGGGTCAGACAATCCAATCGCTTCACATGGGCAAGCTCGTGCAGAAGAACGGCATGACGTCGGACTGCAGGCCAATTTTGGGCATCGGGTGGAAGCACCAGCTTCGCTCGCAGAATTCCCCAGGTCATCGGCATCAATGGTTCATCCGCAATCAACAACTGCACCGACCGACTAATGCCAAGCTCCTGGCCAATGCGTTGGATTGATACGGATAATTCGGCTCCAACATTGCGGCGACAGTGGCGCTTGAATTTCCAAAGTTGCATCTGCCCAACGATCATCGGGAGCAGACACACCACGGCCCCGATCATCCAGCCAATGAACAATAGCCCCGCTGCATCTGGTATTTGGTGAATAGGAGCGATTTGCACACTGTTAGACTGCGGAATCGCCGGCCCAACTGCCGTGCTCGCACCCAAGATTGGCAGAGGCGCCAGATAAAGTGCTGCATTCATGGAAGACGGCAGCGCGCCCCATGTGGGGAGGGCGAGTGAAAGGATGGGAATGATCAGGATCGCGATGCTGCCCGCGCACCACACCAGATGACGAGCCGCCGCCGAGCGGCTTCGCATGAGCCATGTTGCTGACCATGCCAGCGCCAGCACTACGAAGCTCTTCACGGCCGCATCGAGCAGCAGCGAGCCGAAGCTGTGGTCGATCCACCCGCCGACGCGCAAGCTGAATTGAGCTATTGCAGTCATGACTTTTTCCTTTCCGACTGCTCAATAAGGTCGCGCAGGCGTTGGACTTCATCGGGAGAGAGCCGGTTGCTGGGATCGGAGAGATGAGCAACCACCGCGTTTTCGATCGATCCGCCAAAAAACGTCGAAAGCATTCGATGCAGCACGGAGCGCGCCACCTGCTTCTGTGGCCGAGTCGGGCGATAAATAAATTCCCGCCCTTCCTTGCGATGCACCAGATGCCCCTTGTCTTCCAGGATTCGCAAAAACGTTCGCACCGCCGTGCGTGTCGGCGGCTCGGTCATCGCCGCCAACACGTCATTGGCCGACGATTCGCCGCGGCTGTAGATCACTTCCATGATCTGCCTCTCTCGCCGACTCAGATGCATCGGGTCTTTTTTCATGGCGTCATCCTTATGTGCCAAATATTTAGCACATCGACAAACTGGACGTCAAGCGAAAAGTTAAAATTTTAGCACTTGGAGACAAAAAGAAAATCGGCGAGCCCGGAAAAGGCTCGCCGATCGTTAAAATCGACCTGATTATTTCGACTGGAATCAGTCGAGGTTCATGCTCATCAAGAACTGTGCATTGCTCGGCACCTTCTCCAGCCGGCCTTTGAGCAATTCGACCGATTCCACCGGATTCATATCCGACAGAACGCGACGCAGGCGATACACCAGCTCCATCTCCTTCGGATCGAGCAGCAGTTCCTCGCGGCGGGTGCCGGAGGCGTTGATCTCGATCGCGGGATACGTGCGGCGATCGACCAGGCGGCGATCCAGATGAAGCTCGGCGTTGCCGGTGCCTTTGAATTCTTCAAAGATCACTTCGTCCATCTTGCTGCCGGTATCGATCAGCGCGGTCGCGAGGATCGTCAGGCTGCCGCCCTCTTCGATATTTCGAGCAGCGCCGAAAAAGCGCTTGGGCTTTTGCAGGGCGTTCGCATCAACACCGCCGGTAAGAATCTTGCCGGAGTGCGGGACTTCAGTGTTGTAAGCACGGGCCAGGCGGGTGATCGAGTCGAGCAAAACCACAACATCTTTGCCGAACTCGACATAGCGCTTGGCCTTTTCGATCACCATTTCCGCCACCTGGACGTGTCGGCTGGCGGGCTCGTCAAACGTGCTGCTGACGACCTCCGCCTTGGTGTTGCGCTCCATGTCGGTTACTTCTTCGGGGCGCTCGTCGATCAGGAGGATGATGAGGACGGCTTCGGGATGATTGGTGGAGATGGAATTGGCGATCTTCTGAAGCAGAACCGTCTTGCCGGTCCGCGGCGGGGCGACGATCAGCATGCGCTGACCCATCCCGATCGGCGTCACCAGGTCCACGATCCGCATGTTCAGATCTTTCGGATCTGCTTCCAGTGTGATGCGCTTGTGCGGGTGGAGCGGGGTAAGGTCTTCGAAGTTGCCGGTGTCGGTGATGCGCTCGGGGTCTTCGCCATTGATCGCTTCCACACGGAGCAGCGCGAAGTAGCGTTCGGATTCCTTGGGCGGACGGATCTGCCCTTGCACGACGTGGCCGTTGCGCAGGCCG
>DATAPK010000569.1:0-6986 GCA_036265245.1 Tepidisphaeraceae bacterium
TCCGCAGCGCGATCGGCTTCACCGCGACGCACGAATATCCGCCCGGCGTGGTATATCCCTCCACCGTCGGCTCTGGCCTCAGCGTCTCCAGATCCACCGCCGTCACGCACAAAATCGTATTGATCGCACTCACCCCCTGGCACCCCGCCTTCAGCGCCGCCTCACACCCATCCTGAATATGCGTGACATTCGGCGTGAGCTTCGCCCACACCGGAATCTTCGCCGCCCCCATCACCCACCGGCAAACCTCTTCCATGATCGCGCAATCCTGCCCCATCGCCGCCCCCATCTTTCGCTCCGGCAACCCATGCGGGCACGAAAAATTCAGCTCAAACCCCGCCACCCCCGTCTCCTGGCATCGCTCCACAATCTCAATCCACGCATCCTTGTTGTATTCCTCCATGATCGATGCGATCACAATCCCATCCGGATATTTATCTTTCAGTTTCTTAAACTCGTCCAGCCAAACCTTAAACGGCCGATCCGAAATCAGCTCGATATTCTGCCACCCAAAAATCTCCTTCGATTGCTCCGTCTTCAGCCGCGCATACCGCGGCGCCACATTGATCACCTTCGACGCATCCAGCGAAATCGTCTTGGCGATCACCCCGCCCCAGCCCTCATCCAGCGCTTTCCCAATCACATTCGCATTCGTCCCCGGCGGCCCCGATCCGATGATAAACGGATTCGGAAACTTGATCCCATTAACAACTGTTTCAAGCGTCGGCATCTGTCACTCCAAAAAATCCGAATGACCAAACCAGAATGACCAATGAATGATGAAATGACCAATGACCAGGAAAGCAAATCGCTTCTTTCGTCATTTGGATTTGGTCATTCATTGGTCATTCTGGTTTGGTCATTGGTCATTTATCCTCACCCTCATCCTTCAACCAGCGGCCCATACAACTCCGGCCTGCGATCCCTGAAAAACTGCCACGTATCCCTCACCTCTTTGATCTTATCCAAATCCAAATCCGCCACGATCAACTCATCCTTATCCCGCGATCCAGTAACCAAAAATTGCCCGCGCGGATCGACAAAATAAGACTGCCCATAAAACTCCCCAATATTCCACGGATTCTCCCGGCCCACGCGATTGATCGCCCCCACAAAATATCCATTCGCCACCGCATGCGCCGGCTGCTCCAACTTCCACAAATACTCGCTCAACCCCGCCACCGTCGCGCTCGGATTAAACACAATCTCCGCGCCATTCAACCCCAGCGCCCGAGCGCCCTCGGGGAAATGCCGGTCATAACAAATGTAAACCCCAATCCGTGCATACGCCGTATCAAAGCACGGATACCCCAGATTCCCCGGCTTGAAATAATACTTCTCCCAAAACCCCGGCTGCACCTGCGGGATATGCGTCTTGCGATATTTCCCCAGATACTTCCCATCCGCGTCGATCACGGCGGCGGTGTTGTAATAAATCCCCGTGTGCTCGACTTCATAAATCGGCACCACGCAAACCATGTTGTATTTCTTCGCGATCTCCTGAAACAACTTCGTCGTCGGCCCATCCGGAATCTTTTCCGTCGTGTCATACCATTTGGTCTGCTGCTCGGCGCAGAAGTAAGGCGTATTAAACACCTCCTGCAAACAAAGAATCTGCACGCCAGCCTTCCCTGCCTGATCCACAAACTTCATCTGATGCTCGATGTTCAGCTTCTTAATCTGATCCACCGGCAGCGAAGTGTCGGCCGCATTCGACGACTGAATCAATCCGCATTTTACGATTCGAGGCATGGCAAACTCCAAAAAATACATTAGCCACGAATGACACCAATAATCACGAATGATTTAAATCTTATTCGTGTTCATTCGTGTCATTCGTGGCTAAATTCCTCATTCACGTTTTCATATCCAATCATCAACACAAAATAGATCACAAACGCCAGGAAAAACGTCACGAACCACGCGTAAGTATAAATCTGATCCAGAATCGCCGGCACGGCGTGAACGATATTCACCACATGCAAAAATCCCGGCAGGCAAGGCAACACCGCCAGCACCAATGCGATTACCGCACGATAGTTCGTGCCGTTGGCATAAGTATATGCACCTTTTGGATTGAACAATTCCGCCAGCCGAAGGTGCGTGCGGCGAAGCAGGAAATAATCGCAGATCAAAATCCCGCCGATCGCCCCAAGCAACGCCGAATAAGCGATTAACCACGTAAAGATATACCCATGCGGGTCGGCATAGAGTTTCCATGGCATCATCACGATGCCAATCACCCCGGTGATAAATCCACCGATACGGAAACTGATTGCTTTCGGCGCCAGATGGGCAAAGTCATTGGCTGGGCTGACGACGTTGGCCGCAATGTTCGTCGCCAGCGTTGCAACCGCGATCGAACCCATCGCAATCACAATGGTAATCTTGCTGTGAAACGTCGAAAGCAGGGCGACCGGCTCCCAGATCGCGTGGCCGAAGATCACGATCGTCGCGCTCGTCACCGCCACGCCGATAAATGAATACAGCGCCATCGTCGTCGGCAGCCCCAGCGCCTGGCCAAGCACCTGATCGCGCTGCGAGCGCGCATAGCGAGTGAAGTCCGGGATATTCAGTGAAAGCGTCGCCCAGTATCCAACCACGCCCGTCAACGCCGGGAAAAAGAATCCCCAGAAATGCCCCGCCTGCGGCTGGCCGGGCGCAAAAGCCGAAGGCTGGCTCATCATCGGCCCGAATCCGCCCGCACGATTGTAAGCCCATCCCAAAAGCAAAAGCCCCAGCAAAATCAGCAGCGGCGCTTTGACGTTCAGCAGCATGCGGATCGAATTGATGCCCGCATAAATCACAATCATGTTGATGCCCCAGAAAATCATGAACGCCAGAAACTCCGGCCCAGTGATGCCCAGAACCTTGGCATGATCCGCACTCACGACGCTCGGAAAGAAAGCCGCCGCCACTGCCAGCAGCGCCGTCCCGCCGATCCACGTCTGAATCCCAAACCATCCGCACGCCACCAGCGCCCGAAGCATCGCCGGCACGTTCGCGCCGCTCGTCCCAAAGCTCGCCCGGCAATAAACCGGAAACGGAATCCCATATTTCGTCCCCGCGTGCGCGTTCAGCACCATCGGGATCAGCACGATCGCGTTCCCCAGGAAAATCGTCAGCACCGCCTCCCACCAGTTCATTCCATTGGTAATCAGCGATGAAGCCAGCGTATAAGTCGTGATGCACGCCGACATGCTGATCCAAAGCGCCGCGATGGAAAACACAGACCACTTCCGCTGCGCCAGCGTCGTCGGCGCCAAATCCGCGTTGTAGAGCGGCGAATGAGTAATATCCTCATTCAACTCCACAAACCCGCTGCGCTGCTCAATTGGAACGCTTTGCATTGTCATACATTGTTATTTCACCACGGAGAATACCGAGAAAACAAAATCAAAAATTTTCTTTCTCTGTGTTCTCCGTGCTCTCCGTGGTGAACCTATTCTTCAAATCTTCGCGCACTCGCCGCGCTTGATAAACTGTCCCTCGCCCGGCTTACCTTTGTATTCGTTGTTCTCGATAATGACCTTCCCCCGCGACAAAACCGTCTCCGGATATCCCTTGATCTTCATCCCCTCAAACAGGCTGTAATCGCAATTCATGTGGTGCGTCTTCGCGCTAATCGTCCGCTCCTTATTCGGATCGAAGATCACGATGTCCGCATCGCTCCCCGGCGCGATCGTCCCCTTCTTCGGGAACATGCCGAACATCTTCGCGCTCGCCGTCGAGCACAAATCCACCCATTTATTCAAGCTGAACCCGCGTTCGATCACCCCGCCCTGATAAACCAGCGACAACCGATCCTCCACCCCAGGCCCGCCGTTCGGAATCTTCGTAAAACTCTCCCGCCCAAGCTCTTTCTGCCCCTTGAAGTTAAACGGGCAATGATCCGTCGAAACCTCCTGCAGATACCCAAGCTTCAATCCTTTCCACAGCGGCTCGATATTCTCTTTCCCCACCAGCGGCGGCGTAAACACATACTTCGCTCCTTCAAAATTAGGCCTGTCGTAATACGAATCATCGAGAAAAAGATACTGCGTACACGTCTCCCCGAACGAGCGATGCCCCGCATCGCGCGAGCGAACGATCTCCGTCATCGCCGCCTCGCACGACACATGCACGATAAACACCGGCGCCTTCGCCACCTCGCCCACGCGCAGCGCCCGCGCCACACCATCCGCCTGCATCACCGGCGGCCTCGACTGCGCGTGATACTTCGGCTCAATCTTCTCCTGCGCCAGCAGATTGTCGATCAACTCGCTGATCGCAATTCCATTCTCCGCGTGGACGAGCGTGAGGCCGCCGGCCTCTCCAGCGGCGGCCATCACGCGAAACATCGTCTGGTCGTCCACCATGAACACCCCCGGATACGCCAGAAACAATTTAAACGTCGTCACCCCCCGATCGATCACCTTCTTAAACTCCGAAGAATGCTTCGCCTCATACTCCGTCACCGCCAGGTGATAACTGTAATCAATCGCACATTTCCCCTGGGCCTTGGCATCCCAGTCATCCAGCGTCTGCTGAAATGTCTTCCCCTTATATTGAATCGCAAAATCAATGATCGAAGTCGTCCCCCCAAACGCCGCCGCGATCGTCCCCGTCCGAAAATCATCGGATGAGACGGTGCCGCCAAACGGCAATTCCATATGCACATGCGGATCAATCGCCCCCGGAATCACCAGCTTCCCAGAAGCATCAATCACCCGATCCGCCTGCACTGCCAGATTCTTCCCCACCGATTGAATCTTCTCGCCGTCGATGAAAACATCACCAACGTAATCATCCGTCGCGGTAATCACCCGGCCATTTTTAATCAGAACGCTCATATCACTACCTCAAATTCAAATGCAACCGCGGAGACGCAGAGTCGCGGAGGAAAACGCAGAGAATACAAAAACATAATCTGGTTTATTCTCTTCTCCGCGTCTGTCTCCGCGCCTCAGCGACTCCGCGGTTGCATTTCATCCCTGTGCCTCCGCCGCTGTCAGCCCCGCATCCAGCGCATCCGCCAACTCATCTGCCTGCGCAATCGTTCCATTCAGCATCATCCCCGTCCGAATCACATTCCCCCACACGCCGCCTTTGCCAATCAGCACGCCGCGTTTCTTCGCTTCTTCAAACACCCTCGCCGTCGACGCCGCATCCGGCTCTTTCGTCTTCCGATCCTTCACCAGTTCCAACGCCTGCATCATCCCCAACCCGCGCGCATCGCCAACCAGCTTATGTTTCTCTTTCAACTGCTTAAACCGCTCCCCAAGATGTTTCCCCACCACCGCGCAATTCTTCACCAGATTATTATCTTCAATAAACTTGATCGTCTCATGCGCCGACGTGCACGACACCGGATTCCCCCCAAACGTCGCGAACGTCACCCCCGGATACTTCTCCGCCACCTCCGGCGTAGCAATCGTCAACCCAATCGGCGCCCCATTCCCCATCCCCTTCGCGCTCGTCAAAATATCAGGCGTCACCTTCCAGTGCGATATCCCAAACATATGATCCCCCGTCCTTCCCCACGCCGCCTGCACCTCATCGCTGATGAACAGCCCGCCATATTTCCGCGCAATCCCCGCCGCCTTCTCAAAATACCCCGGCGGCGGCACGATAAACCCGCCTGCCCCAATCACCGTCTCCGCAAAAAACGCCGCGATCTCCCCGCCCGTCTCCGTCTGAATCAACTCCTCAATATCCTCCGCGCATTTAATCCCGCACGTCGGATACTCCAAATTAAACGGACACCGATAGCAGTAGGGGGCGTGCGCATGATGAATCCCCGGAATCAAATTCGGCACTTTCTTCCAATTGCTCTGCCCACACATCGCCAGCGTCACCGCACTGCGCCCACTATATGAATGTCGAAGCACGACCAGCGGCAACCTCCCCGTATAAGTCCTCGCCGCCGCCACCGCCGTCTCATTCGCCTCCGTCCCGCTGCTGGTGAAGAATGATTTTTTCAAATTCCCCGGCGCAATCGACGCCAACTTCTCCGCCAAATTCGACTGCGGCTCGCTCGCATACAGCGTGCTCGTGTGATTGATCTTCCGAATCTGCGCAATCACCGCCTCGGTCACTTTCGGATTGCCATGCCCCACCGAAACCGTCAGCACGCCCCCAAACGCATCCAGATATTTCTTCCCCGTGCTATCCCAGACATAGCTCCCCTCGCCGCGCACCAGTTCAATCGGCTCCTGGTAGTACATCGAAACCGCGGGAAACAGAAACTGTTTATGCTTTCGTATTGCTTCTGACAGACTCATAACTCACTCCATTGCTTTGAAGGGCCACGAAGATGCGACGAATAACCAATGACCAAACCCGAATGACCAATAAATTCCCAAGCACCAATGACCAAAAGGTAATTGAGTATTGGGATTTTGGTCATTGATTGGTCGTTCGGATTTGGTCATTGGTCATTCATTCAATCCTCATGCCTTCTCTTTCCTCTTCGCGCGCGCAACCCTCACCAGAACAACTGGCGAATGCAATTTAACTGTGGCCCGGCTGTGACGCGATCTTTCGCGAGAAATGCCGACGACGCCGTGTAACAAAACGATGCATCATCATCCAAACAATTCCAAATCCCGACCCAAACAACGCCAGTATAACGATCAACAATTCCCTGTCCATTTAGAAGTGCCCGGGTCATTGCCGATTGCCAATTAGTTTCCAATGAATTGGCAATCTGCAATCTGCAATCATATAGTCAGATCACTCAGGAGGATCGCCTGCCCTCGCCCCGAATCGCCGCCGTCGTCCTCGCCGCCGGGTCTTCCCGCCGCATGGGATCGCCCAAGGCACTGCTCCCCCTCGCCGGCGTCCCCATGATCGCGCGGGTGATTGAAACGATTTCCTCCCTCCCCGAAATCCAACCTATTGTGGTCGTCACCGGCCACGCCGCAGATGATGTGTCCCTCGCCCTCGCCGACTTCAACCTCCATCTCGTCCACAACCCCGATTACGCCCAAGGCGAAATGCTCTCC
>DATAPK010000570.1:0-1524 GCA_036265245.1 Tepidisphaeraceae bacterium
GCGATATCGCTGGCGAAATAACCGTCAAATTGCACCAGGGCAACGGTCTGGCCCGAACCATCCAGCGTGGTTCCGGGAACATACGCCCGCCGGAAATCATCACCGATATAATCGCCACCAGGGCCTGAACCCGTCGTGGCGTTCGGGTTGGCGGCGTTCGCCTTGGCTTTCGGCAGCATGGTCTCAAGCGGCACCGGCGTTGTTCCCGGTTTCAGGTGATAATGCGGATGCGGACGGCGATAGTCGTCCAACCCGCCGATGTCCTGGATCTGCACGCCCGCGGGGACCGAGGGTTCGCGGTCCGGGGCGAAGAACTCACGCGCCTCCGTCGGATGCTGGTACCGGTTCAAAGTCACGCCAAACGCGCTCTCGACATCCGCGGCGCGCCCGCTCACATCCACCAGCATGCGGTTCGCGTGAGTGCGGGTCACCTTCAGGTGGTTCTTCCGGGCGAATTCCATGACCTCCTGGTAATCCTTCTCGGTCGGTGCGAAGTGTTCGGTGAACTGTTGCGGCGTCAGATATTTCCCGTAATTGGCGCTCTTGGGATCGTAGATCTGATTGAGCAGGTTTGTCAGCGACGTCCGGTTCCTGAGGGGCAAACCGATGGATAAATCGACCGTCTTTTCATCATCCACCCGGCTCAGCGCCCGGGCTTGTCCACGTACCACCGCCGCCGGCACATGGCCGTGCAGTCGGACGGCGTTCTGGGCCGAACTGGAGAAAACTGTGATGCACGACAAAACCATGCCGAGGCCAATGGCGAGTAAATCCTTCCGCATAAAAACTGAACGTATTCGAGGTTGTGCTCCGGACCGGCAACGGCCCAAACGGTTCCCAGAACTCATATGAAAAGTATTTGAAATCATTTTCATGTTGCTCATGGGAAGACAGGCACCGGCAGATATGCCGACGGCTTGTTGGTTCCGGAAATAATCTGGCCCGATTGCGGCAACTTCGCGCTGGCTCCGTCATCGAACTTAATCGTGACGTTGCTGATGGCGTTCTGGCCGCCGGCGTGGGCCATGAACAACGTCGTTTGCTGCGCAGGCGACACCAGCAGGGCGTCGATGTCTCCCGGCGATCCGTGGGACAGGTTCGTCAGGGTAAGCGTCGCTTTCAGCACAGTCCCGAGAATGTTGCTGACGTTGATGACCGACGGATACGGATTGGCAATCGCATGATCGTTGATAATGATCGGCGCGGCATTCGTGAAGCTGGTTACGATCGAACCCAACTGATAATCAAACACAGCCGTTCCGATGTTCGTCCCCGAGTCCTGCAGCGTGAAGACGATGTCGAGTTCCTGGCCGTTCGTTCCCGTGGCAGTAAACGTGAAGGGCTGCGAAACCGAGTGGCTGGCGCTGACCAACGGGCCGTATACCTGCGTCTGGTTGAGCGGCACCGGGGTAACCCCGTTGGACGCCATGAGCGTTGCCGAGAGGTTGCCGACATTCAAGCCGCCAGCATCGCGCAATGCGAAGAGCGCCGTGACGGTTTCATTCAAATCAATCAGCCCATTGG
>DATAPK010000571.1:0-3655 GCA_036265245.1 Tepidisphaeraceae bacterium
ATGCACGCGGGTGTTGGAGATTCAGGATGGTTTGAGAACACTCAGCGGGCCGCGGATCTCGCCAGTGGTTTTGCCGAAGGGTGCTTGCAGAGCAATGCTGTCTGGGGCGGCGGTGAGACGCCGGCGCTGAAGGGAATTATCAACCCTGAGACGATTGTGCTTGCGGGATCGGCGATCGGTCGCATTAAACCCAAACCACTGCGTATCACCGGCGACGTGAGCGATGGCGATGCGATCGTCCTGCTCGCCAGCACCGGCGTTCAAACCAATGGCCTGACGCTTTGCCGCGCAATCGCAGATCAATTGCCGCAAGGATATCTGGCGAAAATGTCGGACGGCCGAACGTATGGCGAAGGCCTGCTCGATGCATCGGCAATTTACGTGCGGTTTATCGCCGAATGTCAGCGAGCAGGAATCAAGCTGAATTACGCCGCTCACATCACCGGTCATGGCTGGCGAAAACTGATGCGGCTGGATAAGCCTTTTGTCTATCAAATGACAGAACTCGCGCCGCTGCTGCCAGTCTTTGAGTTCATTCAACAGCATGGCCCGGTGGACGTGCGCGAAATGTATGCGACGTTCAACATGGGCGCGGGGTTCGCTGTCTATGTCGATGAGAATGATGTGGAGAAGTGCCTGCTCGTCGCACGGCAGACCAATCATTTCGCATGGATTGCAGGCGCGGTCAGCAAGCAGGGGGATCGCAAGGCCGTCGAGATCGCGCCGCTGGGAATCACGTTTGAAGGGGAAACGCTTCAGGTAAGGTGATGGATCGCCATGCTCGAGCGCCGCACAACGTCGCAGGGATTGGTGTATTACGTTTCGCCTCTGCTTGAGCGCGTCGGCGTGAAACACGCGTTCAGCACACGGATCGGTGGTGTCAGCCCGCCGCCTTTTGATTCAATGAATCTGGGGAATCCTGGCGGTTGCGCCGTGCAGGATGACGATCATCACATCGCCCAGAATTATCGCCTGCTGCAATCGGCTATCGGATGCGCGGATCACACACGTTTATGGGTTCATCAAGTTCATGGCGGCAATGTGGCCGGCGCGATGCGCGGCGAAACGTTTGAAAATGGGATCAAGGCCGATGCGATTGTGAGCAACGATCCAGCGAAATTGCTTGCCGTGCGTGTGGCGGATTGTGTGCCGGTGTTGATCGCCGGTAGCGATGGGGCGATCGTCGCTGCGGTTCATGCTGGATGGCGCGGAGTCATTGCTGGAGTAGTCACCAACGCAATTAATAAAATGATCGCCGCAGGTGCTCGCACGGAATCGCTCGTCGTGGCGGTAGGCCCCGGCATCAGTGAGAATGTCTTTGAAATTGGGCCCGAAGTAATCGACGAATTTCAGAGAGTGTTTGGGTCTGATGCGCCAACGCGGCGCACTGCGGATGGCAAGGGCCGAGTCGATTTGCAACGCGCAATCACAATTCAACTGAATCGCGCGGGAGTTTTATCAAGCCAGATAGATGCAACCGATCGCTGCACATTTCGCGATCAAGCTGAATTCTTTTCACATCGCCGGGATCGGGGCATCACCGGCCGAATGGCGGCGCTGATTGCGGCAAGATCGAAATGCCCCGGCTTATTTGACGAGCTTGATAGCTTCCTGGCGATTCTTGGCGATGCGGAAGAGACGATCCAGGCAGCAAGTCTGGATGATCTCAAGCAGCTTAGGTGACAGCCCGCAGAGGGCCAATTTTCCCTTGGCGGTCTGCACGCGCTGGCGAAAATTGACTATCAACCCGAGCATGGCGCTGCCGATGTAGTCGACATCCGTGAAATCGATCACCCACGCCTTGGAAGATTTCCCTTCGACCAGGGCCAGCAGATTTTGATTAAGGCGGTCAAAATCGGCGGAATCGATGGATTCAGGCAGCTTCATCTGAATGATGCTGACAGAAGTCTCGGTTTGGAGTTGGAAAAGCTCCGACATGCCGGGGACATCCTTACATTCTTACATTGCCGTGGAGGGGAGTGTAGCGTAGGCCGACGGCAACATAAAGCGCGGATATAAACGGATTTGCGTGAGAGGCGGCGCTTTTACTTTTGGGGCGGCTGGCTTAATCTAACTTGGAAGAGGTCATCCATGCCGCAATCCAAGCCCCGCCGAATCGGGGTATTTCCCGGGCAGTTCGATCCGATCACCAATGGGCATTTGGATGTCATCAAGCGAGGGGTGGTGCTTTTCGACGAACTAATCGTCGCGGTCGGGGTCAATCCGGATAAACGGGAACTGTTCACACTGAACGAGCGCGTTGAGATGATCGGCGATCTGCTGAAGAGCATTCCCGGCACCCGCGTAGCCAAGTATACGGGTTTAACGGCGGATTTTGTTAGACAAGCCAAGGCCACTGCGATCCTGCGAGGCATACGGGACGTATCAGATCTGCGTTATGAATTTCAACTTGCCTTGGCGAATCGAGCGGTTGGGGGTGTGGAGACGGTTTTCATTATGACCGGCGATCAATATGCCCTGACCAGCAGCAGCCTGATCCGACAGGTCGTTTCCCTAGGCGGAAACGTGGATCAATTGTCGGCTGTATTACCGAAGAACGTGGTGCATTTGCTGAAGGAAAGGCAAAAAAGTGGAAATATGCTTCCAAGCGAGCCTGACGCGCCGGCAACCTGACAAGCTGGGGAAGCTGTGTCTAAATAGGAAGTATTTGCTTGACTCACGGGCGAGGCACCTTGATACTGACAGTCTGCCGACCGAGGCGGAATACGGTCGCAGTGTATGTATGAATGTTTTCCGGCCTGATGTGCTGGGGGTGCTATTGATGGAGGAGACGCACCTTTGTTAGTTGCGTTTTAACTACAGGAAATATCCCACCGGCGGTGTTCGCCGGCGGGTCTTAATCTGTCGTGAACGCGTCCGAAAAATTGCAAACCCCCGGTAATCCAAGAGGCCCATGTTCCTGGGCGTCAAACGTTGCACTCATTTCTATCATCGTTTCACCGGACTTGCACGAGATCGGATTCGCCAGCGACGCATTCAGAAGGGAGCTTCTATATGAAGCGTCTGAATCGTACCAAGGGTTTTACCCTGGTCGAACTGCTGGTCGTGATCGGCATTATCGCACTGCTGATCTCGATCCTGCTGCCGTCTCTCAATCGTGCTCGTGAGACGGCGAATCGTGTGAAATGTGCGAGCAACCTTCGTCAGATCGGTCAGGCGATCCTGCTATACGCCAACGAGAATAAGGGCGCTTATCCTCGGACGTATTATGCGACTCCTCTCGCGGCGCCGGGAACCTGTACATGGGGAAGCGGCACCTTCAATGCCACCACCCAGAGTGATCCGTTCCAGACGGGTGGCCCCACGGCCAACGATGTGACATCGTGCATGTTCCTCCTGATGCGCACCGAGGAGATCACCGCCGAAGTATTCACCTGCCCCAGCTCAAACGCCCAGAAATGGGATTTTGGCGGCGGCAGCAACACGGCTCTGAACTGGGCCAATTTTGGCAACCTCGGGAACAACCTCAGCTACAGCTATCAGGATGCCTATCCTGATACGACGGCTGCGGGCGCCGGCTTTAAGCTGAACACGGCGATTTCGTCCGAGTTCGCCGTGGCTTCGGATATCAATCCGGGCACGACCGGCGGAAGCAACAACAACGTTCTGTCTGTGGCGTCCAATTCATCGACTG
>DATAPK010000572.1:0-4296 GCA_036265245.1 Tepidisphaeraceae bacterium
CGCACCGAACACTAAGCAGATTGCCCAAAAGCCTGTAGCCGCGACGCCTGCGTCGCCTTGCTCCTCACACGAAGAAGAGGCGACGCAGGCGTCGCGGCTACATTAAGATGCCCGAATTCCCTTTACATCTTGCTGATTCTATCAACTCGGCGAGAATGAACGCCGCAATGAACCTGCGATCGCCCAATTTCTCCTTTCTTGTACTTTCTTTTCTCATCTGCGCCGGCTGCGCCTCGCATGCTCACGCCGCCGCAGCCACTCAGCCGGTCGATCATTCCATCCCCGTCGCCACGATCAAGCTCGCCGACGCCATCGATCTCGACAAACTCGCCGGCGACGCAGAGCCGGATATGTCTCACCAGCTTCGTCTCACTCGCGGCGGGCGAATTTATTTCGGAACCCTCAGCACCTTCGACAACGACGATCAACCTACCTCCAGCGTTCCCATCATCGCGCGCAAGCATGGCGAAGATTGGCAGGCCATCGCTATTCGGGATAACCGCCTGAAAAATGCTTCATGGGCTTACGTCGGCGGCGGGCCTAATCGCGGGGAAGTCTGGGGCGTGCTCGACGCCGGCCTGGATGACGATCAGCCCGATCTTCTCATCGCGCACTCCACCGACGGCGGCGACACTTTCTCGCTCCGCGCTCTCCACAAGCCCGACCCCGCTGCCGATTTCGACAGCTTCTGCATCGGCCCCGACCACAACGGCCGCATCACGATTTATCTCGACGCCGAAAACGCCAGCAATTCCTCCAAACCCGGCTACTACCATTTCCGCACCACCGACGGCGGCCAATCCTGGTCCGTCCCCGACTACGAAGCCGACACCATGCACCCCGCCCGCGATGTGCCCGACGAAGACCAGCCCTCCACCCCGACGGCCCCCTCCAGAAAAGTCTCCTTCAAAAAAATCCCCGCGCGCCTAACTCCCTCTCCCTGTAATCAGAGAGAGGGTTCTTCGCCTTTGCAATCCCGACTCCATCCAACAGAAAAAATCTCCGCAACCCTCTCTCTGGATACCGGGAGAGCGAGTCAGTCTCTTGCCACAACTAAATCATAATGCCCGACTCCCCCCGCCGACGCTTCTCTGTCCCTGACGACATCGCTTACCTCGCTCCGATGCTCGTTTTCCTCGCATTGGTCTGGGGCGGCACAAACTGGAAAAATCTTTACCCCCATTTTTACGTCGCCCGCGCCCTGATCGTCCCCATCCTTCTCATCATCCTTTGGCCGCACTACACCAAAATCCGCTGGAACGGCTGGTGGCTGGGCCTCATCCTCGGCGTTCTTGGGATCGTCCAGTGGATCGCCCTGCAACTGCTCCTCCAGAAAATTTCCATCCACGGCTGGATGCCCTTCAAGCCTTCGCCCGATGCCTTTAATCCCACAACCTCTTTTTCTTCCCCAACCATGATGTGGACCTGGATCGTCATCCGCATCGCCAGCGCCTCGCTGGTGGTGCCGGTGATGGAAGAACTCTTTTGGCGTGATTTTCTCTGGCGGCAGATTATCGCCCCCGCCGATTTCAAGCTGGCGGAGGTCGGCGAGAAAAATTGGCCCGCCTTCTGGATCGTCGCATTCGCCTTCGCCACCGTTCATGGCAATTGGTGTCTCACCGCCGTTGTTTGGGGAATTCTCATCGGCGGCCTCCTGCTACGCACCAAAAGTCTCGGCGCCTGCATGATCATGCACGGCACCAGCAACCTGCTTCTTGCCCTTTATGTCCTTCACACCCACGACTGGACCTTCTGGTAGCACTGCCGCTGCGTCCGATTACCGCAAATTTTTTACAGAACCTAAGCGCCCCCTCTTCCCGGTCGATACGACTGCGGAAGACGGATGCGTAAACACAAAACGGTCATTCTCATCGCCCTGCTGACGCTCGCCCTGGGCCGAGTGATTCACGAGCCCTTTTTCACTGCGGCCCCCGCTGCGGAAAAAGAAAAAGAAGAGGTGACCCTCAGCCATTCGCAGGCGGAAGCGATTCAGCGAATCGTCTTCCCGACTACGCAAGATGATGGTGAAGGGATCGCCTGGTTCGCATCGAATCAGCCCACTACCATCGATGCCGCCCCCGCATCGGTCCCCGCCGTGGCCACCACTCAGCCAGCCGTCGCGCCCGTCGCGATGCTCTGGACGATTGAAACCCAAAGCCCGACTTACGTTGTTTCGGAATCCCAGGCGGCGCCGGTTCGTCACGATTCATTCAATGACCCGATCGCTCTGGTCGAAGATATGCCGGGCAATCCAGTTCCAAGCGATGACTTTGAAACGTTGTCTTCCGGAGAGGGAAGATCAAGCACTTCCAGCGGATCAGCTGTGATCACGCTGCCGCCGGAGCCCATCGCGGTGATCAGTTCGCCTCCGCCCGCGCTCAACCTCGGCACCAACCCCCTGCTGGATCAAACCTCGAACAATTCCGGCAACCCGGGTGCCGCCGCCCCTTCGCAAACACCCGAGCCGGTCAGCTTCTTTTTTCTTATCGCGCTGCTGTTCACCAAGGAAACACGAAGAACACGCAGAAACTCAACTGGCAAATGACCAAGGGCCAATGACCAACAAAGCATCAAGCTCCAATTTCCCAAATTTTGGGATTTGGTGTTTGGGATTTTGTTGGTCATTGGCCCCTGGTCATTGATTCCTCGTGCTCTCCGTGCCTCCGTGATGAACAATCCGAATCATTTCTGCGCCGTCGCCAGCATCGACTTCACTTGCTCATCCGCTGGGTTCGCTTCGCTCAGTTGCTTGAGCAGCGGCAACGCATCGCTGTATTTCTGCTGCTCGAAATAAGTCTGAGCCAATCCATACATCGCAGCGTTGGGGCCGGGATAAAGTTCCTGCATCTTTTTCCAGGTGGCGATGGCTTCATCCACTTTGCCTTGAGCTTTCTGGCATCGCGCCAGCCCATTCATCGGCCCAGCCGCGTCGGGCTGAAGCTCCAGGCATTTCTGAAAATGCGCCAGCGCTTCATCGGTCTTGCCTTCATTGATCAGGACGAAACCCAATCCGTTATTCGCGGCAAAATCATTCGGATTTTCCGCCAGCGCTTTCTCAAACGCCATCTGCGCCTGCTTCGGCTTGCCGGAATTGAAGAATTGCCAGCCTTGCTGCGTATTCGCATTCATCGGCGTTTGCTCTTTCGGCGTGGCCTGCGGATCAAGCTCGCGTCGCAGCGCATCATCCAGCTTTTTCGCTTTGGCGGCATCGAGCAAACGCTGGCTGCTCGTATCGCCCGAATTCACCAATTTCTGCGCCCAGGGCAATGCATCATCAAACTTCCCCTGAACCAGATACATCGTCGCCAAGCCGTTCCACGCGGCCGGCACGTTTGCCTTTTTCCACGCGGCCTCCGCCTTGGCATAGTCCTTTCTGCCATAACTAATCCAACCCAGGCCGTTCTGCGCGCCGCCTTGCTTGGGATCAAGCTCGACGCACTTGGTGAACGTTTTTTCCGCATCCTCCTGCTTGCCCTGGTTTAGTTCGCTCCACCCCAGGCCATTCCACGCGGTCGTCGAAGTCGGATCCGCCTTCACCGCTTCCTGAAATTTGGCTTCGGCTCCGGGCAAATCGCGCTGTTGCCAGAGTTTCCAACCTTCGGTCGATAAATTCTCACCCTTGGCCACGTCCTGCGGAGACGGGTTGGTGGCGAGTAACGATAAAACAATCACGACACCTGCAGCAATCATGATCAGACCTCCCAAAAGAAACAGCGTCAGCCTCCGCGTGTGGCGACGACGTTCGTCGCTTTTTAACGACGCGACCAGAATCTGGTCGGCCTTGCGCATGGCCGCATCGAGCTTGCTCTCCTCTGCAGCGGAGAGCGGCCCGATGTGATCCTGCGCCTTGGTCGTCGGCTGAATGCTGCTCATGATTCAATTCCTCATTACGATCTCATGGTTGAACCGGAAGCGCCATGCCAAGCAGCAATCCGCCCAACATGGCGATCAGTGACGTCAATAGATGGCTGTCCCACATCAATCCCCCGCCTGCCGCCGCGCCTATCAAGGAGAGACTCACACAATACAAAACCCGCTGCCTTGATATCCCGCGCGACTGCGTCGGCGTTGCATAATCCAAAGTTGGTCTTTCGGTATCCGCGCTCATCCGCGCCTCCAGCACTTAGATTCCCTTGATCAGCTTCGCCGCCTCTTCCGCGTTCATCTTCCCAGGCTCGACCGCGTCCAGAATATTCCCCTGCACGCGGCGTGTTTTGCCGATCTCGGCGCGTAGCGCCTCGATCACCTTGTCCAGCCGCGACCGGATCGTCGGATAAGAAACCCCCACCTGCTCAG
>DATAPK010000573.1:0-4360 GCA_036265245.1 Tepidisphaeraceae bacterium
CATCCGGCCGACCGAATCGGCACGGGCGTGTGAGTCAGATCGTTCACCGCCAGCGTGAATGTCTGCCGCGAGATCTTCGACGGATCGTCGGTGATGAACTGATGGGCATCGTGAATCGCCCCGTCGTGGCAATGCAGACACGCTTCATCGGTAACAGTACGCGTGTATTGCCCCGGCTTTTCGCCGACATGGCAGGTCTGGCACTGCTTTTCGAACATCGCGTGCGGTGCGGCAACGTGGCCGGGATTGTGCATCGATGTCAACGTGAGCTTATCGAGCAATGACTTCCCCTGGCCATGCGACATCGCGCCGATGCCGATCCAGAGCGCCGCGACGATCGCGCAAATGCAGATCAGTGCGCGGCGGAGATTGCGGATGGCGCTGTCTTTGCGGAAATAGAAGATATCGATTCGCCGCGCGACTTGTTTCTGGGTTCTGGAGCGAGGCATAGAAACCTTGTTGTTCGTTGTTAGTGGTTAGTGGTTAGTCGAAGCTTCTACTAACCACTAACCATTAACAATTCACCACCAATTAGCCATTGCTTCCCGGCGCCGCCGGCGATGCCGGTGCGTCGCCGCGAAGCTTATTCAACTGGCCCAGTGCATCGAATGCAGCATACTTGTAGACATCGCTCAGCGTCGGGTAGTTGAAAACGGATTCGATGAAATAATCAATCCCGCCTCCAAAGTGAAGGCAAGCCATCCCCGTGTGCACCAGTTCGCTGGCCATCTCGCCGATGACCGATACGCCCAGCAGTTTGCCGCCTTCGGGATAATCGGGCTCGCCGTCGTCGTCTTTGGTCTGGGCGCCCGGCGCCGAGAAGATCAGCTTGATCATCCCTTCGGTGTCGCCAATGATCTGCCCGCGCGCGTGCTGGCCGAATTTATTCCGGCCGGTCACGTAGGGGATGCTCGCTTTCTTGCATTGCTCTTCAGTCAAGCCCGCTGCCGAGATTTCAGGGATCGTGTAAATCCCCATCGGCAAAAGCGGCAGATCCTTCTTCTTGCGATAGTGCAGATTGAACGCAGCGCACATCGCCATCCGCGCCTGCTCCATCGACGTGCTCGCCAGCGCCGGTGCGCCGATCACATCTCCCGCCGCGTAGATATTCGGCACGCTTGTCTGATAGGTCGGGGCTTTCACATTCTCGATATGGCCATATTTGCCAATTGCGATTCCGAGCTTCTCCAGTCCCAGGCCGGCGGTGTTGCCGCTTCGCCCCGCGGCATAAAGCAGTGCTTCGCTGGAGATTTCGCGGCCGCTCTTCAGCTTCACGTTCACCCATTTCCCCTCGACCACGCACGATTCCAATTCTTCCTTCATCAGCAGTTGGATGCCGTTCTGCTCCATCGAGCGCATGAACGCGTCGATGATCTCAAAATCCAGAAACGCCAGCACGCGCTCTCCCTGGTGCACCAGCGACACATCGATCCCCAGTGCCGCAAACAATCCCGCGTATTCGCTGCCGATCACCCCGCCGCCAATGACGACCATCGACTTGGGCAGGGCCCTCATCTCCAGCACCGTGTCGGAATCGAAAACATTCTCGGAGTTAAACGGCACGGTTTTGGGCCGTGCGGGCGTCGATCCGGTTGCGACGAGAAAAATATTGCCGGTGACTTTCTCTTTCGCGCCGCTCGGTTTGGTGATTTCGACGGTGTGGGCATCGAGAAAGCTTGCCGATCCGACCACGCGCGTGATGCGATGGCGTTCCAGGTTCAGCCGGGCGCGCTCCCACTCGCGCTGCTGGACATATTTCTTACGATACATGAAATCGGCCAGCGTGATGTCTTTCTTGACGCTGGTTTCGATGCCATATCCGAGCTGCCGGGCTTTGGCGCCCGAGAGGAAAAGAGAGGTTTCGCGAAGGGTTTTGCTGGCCAGTGTGCCAGTGTTGATGCACGCCCCGCCGAGTTCTGTCTCTTTCTCGACGAGCGCGGTTTTGATTCCGAAATACGCCGCCTGTGCCGCGCCCTTTTCCCCCGCCGGCCCCCCGCCGATCACCACCAGTTCAAAATCGAAACCGGCCATAGCCGAATCCCTTCTATCCCGTGTTCCCAAGCGCGTGCCGATTCGAGGTGCCAACGACGCGGGCTAACCTAAATCGCGGGTCTGGTTGCGTCAACATGCCAACGCCCGTCCTTGGCCGTGAGTCTGCCTCACAATTGCCAGCCACCAAGTGCCGACCAGAGTATGAAGTGAAACGCGGTTTCAACAATCAGGTAAGATGCGTGCGTGCGCCGACGCGTCCTTGACATTCTGGCGATGCTGTCGGCCCTCCTGCTGGTTACGACCGCAGCCCTTTGGGTGCGGAGTTATCGTGTCTGGGATTATTGGATTCACGACGCTGGTCGACACAGCTATGCAATCCGCACGAATTGCGGCGCCGTCTGTTTCCGGCATATGACGCCACCTCCGCGCGCTCGGCCACGGTGGAGCCACGAAGCTTATTCAGCATCGCGAGGTTTTACATTGCGTCCGCCGATATCCGATCGCCGCGCATTGGGGTTTCTGTGGGAGTCCGGAACGGTCGTCGAGCCGACGTCGATGTCGAATGTCCCGCAGCGAATGCAATATGCAACGATCGTCGTGCCGGATTGGGCGCTGGTGTGTATCTTCGGTTCAATTGCCGCGGCGCGTGCGCGAGTAATCATCAGGAATCGAAGACGCTTCGCGCTGGGACATTGCGCGACCTGCGGCTATGACTTGCGAGCCACGCCCAACCGTTGCCCCGAGTGTGGTGCAATTCTGGCTAGAGCAACGTGAATCCGTGCTCGTTGTCCTTCAGGGAAACCGGGGATGGCCACCTATTTCGCTGGAAGGCAGGCGCGAATTTGATTCGGGGGCGCATCAGTGACGCAACACGCGAAACACGTCGCTGGGATGCGCTGCGCATCTATGAGCAAGCCGTTGTCAAGCGTGAAGCGGGAAGTTTTGAGGGGATGTTTCCAAGCATCTATTCGGCATCGGGGTAAGCCGTGCCATGTCTTTGAATTCGATGTCGACCCCATTCAACGCGACGAGATCCTGTTCGGTCTCAGCGCAGCGCCCGGGGTTCGACAGTTCATCCCGCTTCAAACTTGTCCCGGCTTCACTCATTGATGCACATCGCTTTGGCCTTTATTCCAACCAGAAGACCGCCGACCAGCTTATGGCTCCGGTGTCTTCCGGAGGGGAGCAGCACACCCGTCAGTCCCGGTACTCCGGGACTGTCCTGGCCTTTGATTCGGCTCGCTTTGTTTCTGCTCCGGGGGATCTTTCTCGCGCCAGCACTCTCCGGAGCGGAGCATCGCCGCCATCACTCTGGTGAGGTAATGGGCCGTGGCGATCAAGGCGATCTTGTTGCGTTTGGGATCGTCCCGTTTCACCTGCTGGTAGAAGCCGCGGATGGTTGGGCTGCGTCGTATTCCCTGCCAGGCTGCTTCGGTCAGCATCTTCCGCACCGTCGATGGGCCTTCCTTGGTGATGTGGCCCAGGCGATTGACATTGCCGCTGGCATCCTGGCAGGGAATCAGGCCGAAGTAACTCCCGACGCATTTGATCCTGGTGAACCGCCTGATGTCGTGCACGTATGCCACGAACGTCTCAGCGGTACGGATCCCCACGCCGGGGATCGTCATTAACAATGCCACCGCCGGCTGTCTGTCCGACACCTTTTTCAGGTGCTTCTGAACCCGGCCGATCAGCTTGTTCACATCCTGCAACTCCACCACCATGATGTCGCGACGCAACGCCTCGGACTCCGGCAGATCCAGCGCCTTCAGCCAGCTCATTCCCTTCTTGGTCCACAATCTTCTTTCCGCGTGGATGCCCAGCCCCTTGAGCAGCGAGCGGACGGGGAACCCGCTTGCGGGTCGCTTTATTGAGACCCGGGTCTGCAGCAGCTTCTGGCGATGTTCGATCATCGCCCGCCAGCTCCTGACTTCCGCAGGCGGGACGTACGCCCGCGGAACCTCGTCCAGGAACAGCAGCTTGGCCAGCTTCTGGGCGTCCACCCGATTGTGCTTCTTCTTGCTCCGGAAGATCAGCCGCAGATGGCCCGGATGGGCCACCTGGACGCCCGACGCCATCGTGCTGAGCCGATCGTGCAGCGGGCCATACCCGCACGACGCTTCAAAGCAGACTTTGAAGGGTGTTGGCGTGTGCTTCTGGATCTGGCGAACCACTCCTTCCCAGCGATCTTTGATCTCCAGGTGCTTGAAGTGTTTGCCATGCTCGTCGAGAATCTCAACTGAAGAGCAGTTTTGACCGACATCCAATCCGACCGTGTACATGCAAGCCTCCTTTCATATGAGGCGTCCGGTTTACCGGATGACCTCGAAACTGTGAATGCGAGGCTTGCTTCATAGAGTCAGCGCGT
>DATAPK010000574.1:0-7291 GCA_036265245.1 Tepidisphaeraceae bacterium
GCCGCATCGAATGCGTCGGCACCATCGACGAACTCAACGCCTCTTTGGGGTGGTCCGCCGTCGTAGCCTCTCAGCCTCTTTTGGCCCATCTTCGCCAAATTCAAAACGACCTGTTCGTCCTCGGCTCGCACCTCGCGTTGCCCGATCAGCAAGCCCCGAAAAACCAATGGCTCCCCACCCTCGACGACTCGATCATCACCCGCTTGGAAATGCAAATCGACACCGCCGAACAATCCCTCGCCCCACTCAGAAATTTTATTTTGCCCGGCGGCTGCGAACTCGCCGCTCGCCTGCACCTCACCCGCACCATCTGCCGCCGCGCCGAACGCCTGCTCGTCAGCTTCTCGCTCGACCGCCCCATCCCCGAGATCATGGTCACGTACATCAATCGCCTCAGCGACTGGCTATTCGTCCAGGCGCGACTGGCCAATCACACAGCGCAAGTAGCAGATATCCCGTGGGAGAAGACCTGATCAAGTGCAATAAGGACGCGAAATCGCAATCGACGTGGGTGGCCGCCTCGGCGTACGCAGACGCTTGCGATTTCGCGTCCTTAATCATGAATGCAGTCGATCAGAACCCGAACGACTTCACGCCGCAAACAACTGCCGCTCGTAAAGCTGCTTATACGTCACGCAGGTTCGCAGCAGATCGTCATGTTTCCCCTGCCCGATGATCTTCCCGCGATCCATCACCACAATCGTATCCGCCGATAGAATCGTGCTGAATCGATGCGCGATCACGAATGTTGTTCGCTCGTGCATGATGCTTTCGATGGCTTGTTGAATCAGATGTTCGCTCTCCGCGTCGACCTGGCTGGTCGCTTCATCCAGCACCAGGATCGGCGTTTGGCGCAGAATTGCGCGAGCGATGTTAATTCTCTGCCGCTGTCCGCCGGAAAGCTGGCCGCCCATTTCGCCCATCACCGTGTCATATCCATCCGGTTTTTCCATGATGAAATCATGCGCAAACGCGCGGCGGGCTGCATTGGTAATTTGCTCTCGCGTCGCGCTCGGCTGCCCATACGCGATGTTCTCCGCAATCGTCCCCGGAAAAATCACCGCCTCCTGCGTGACAATCCCAATCTGTCTCCGCAATGACTTGAGCGTCACATTCTTGATATCCACGCCGTCGATCAAAATCTTCCCGGCCTGCGGATCGAAAAACCTCGGCAACAATGCGAGCAGCGTCGTCTTGCCCGATCCATTTCGCCCCACCACCGCCACCGACCGTCCTTTCGGCACGGTTAGACTCACCTCTTCAACCGCCGGGCTCGTCGTATTCGCATAGGCGAACGTGATATTTTCAAATCGAATCTCCCGCGCGATCGGTGGCAGGTTAATTCGCTCTTCACCATTGAGCGTCGCTCGCCGCGATCGTTCTTCGGGCACATCCAGAATCTCAAATACTCTCGCCGCCGCCGCGTTTGATCTCGCCAGCACCGATGTCAGCTTGCTTAATCTTCTCAGCGATTCACCAATCCCCACCAAACATCCCATCACCATGAAAAAGCTCGTCTGCTCCAGCGCCGGCTTATGCACGAAGATCAGATACGATGCGTACATCAAAATCGCACCGGCGCAGAGCATCGTGATGGTTTCCATCGCCGGCGTCGCGTACGCCTCGTAGCGCGCCATCTTCAGCATCTCCTGCCGCAGCGCTTCCATGATCCGGCTATACCTTCGCCGCTCAAATCGCTCGGCGTTCGCCGTCTTCACTACACGAATGCCGATCAACGTGCTTTCAATCTGCCCGAGCATGTGGCTCGACCGCTCCAGCATCGCCCGGCTCGCACGGCGCATCTTCTTCCCAAATTTTTTGATCACCGCCGCCATGATCGGCGCAAAAACCACGATGAACATCGTCAGTTTCCAGCTCAAAATCATTGAAAACCCAAACGCAAACAGCGCCTTGAACGGCTCCTGGATCGACTGCCCCAAAACAATCTTGAATCCATCCTGAAGCGTCTGCGAATCCTGCACCAGCCGGCTGGTCACATCGCTCGTGCCGCTCGTGCCGAAAAAATTCAGCCGCATGTGCAACACGTGGTCATACAAGTGCCGCCGAATATCGTTCACCGCGCTGATCGCCGCCTTGTCCGACAAATATTCCTGCATGAAGCGGAAAACGTTCCCCACCACGCCCATGCCCATGATGATAAAGAACACCGCCGCGATCGCTTTCACCGGACTTCTCGGCAGCCACTGCGCCACCGCCCGCGCGATGCAAAAATACCAAGGCACTTTCGGCAGCCCCACGGCGTGCTTGCCGCTTTGGCTACCGACAATCTCCGCGCTGGCCACATTCGGATCTGCCAGCCGCGCGATCATCTCATTCGCATCGGTCTGCCCATCCACCGACGCAAGCTGTTCGTATGTTTTAAGCCCGATGGATCTCGCCGGCTTCTTTTCGCTTTCAGAAATGTGCGAGACCACCACCCGAGGCTGATCTTCAACCACTGCAATCTCCGTCGATTTTTCCGGAACCACCAGCGTCAGCCCCAGGCGATCAACAACAACATGCTTATCCATCCACCCCGCGATGGTCTCGTTGTTGACCAGAACCTGCATGATGGGCAGCATCGCCCCGAGGCCGCCGGTATAGATAATCGCCATGAAAAACGCCGAGACGATCGAAATCGTCACAATCTTCCGATAAGGCCGCAGATAACCCAGCGACCGCCAGAAATACACGTTCTTCTTTGGTTTCTTTGCTGCAACTAAGCTCATGCGTATCCAAATCCTCTATCGCGTGCCGCGCGAATAATGCTCCCCCAAAGCCCACGGCCCCGCCGTGGGAACCCCAAAAACCATCCACTCATGCGTGGAATCGCATCTCGACGATAATAATGCAGTTATCGGACGCCGAGTCCATCGAGTATAAACTCAAACCTGAAACACCACTATGCCCGCTCCCATCCCCCTTTCTCAACCCGACATTACCCAACGCGAGATCGACGCCGTGGTTGATGTGCTCTCCACCAACACCCTTTCGATTGGCCCGAAGGTCGTTGAATTTGAAAAAAAGGTAGCCAAGCTCACCAATCGCCAGCACGGCATCGCGGTTTCCTCCGGCACGACCGGCCTGCACGCGGTGATGCTGGCCGCCGGCATTAAGCCCGGCGACGAAGTTGTCACCACCCCCTTCTCCTTCGTCGCCAGCGCCAACTGCATCCTTTTCGTCGATGCCAAACCCGTCTTCGTCGATATCGAACCGCAGACACTCAACATCGACATCAGCAAAGTGCAGGCGGCCATCACCCCCAAGACCCGCGCCATCGTCGCGGTGGAAGCCTTCGGCCATCCGGGTGGAATGGTCGAACTTGAGCAGATCGCTCAAAAAAATGAATTGATCCTGATCGAAGATTCCTGCGAAGGCTTCGGCGGCTTTGCCAACCAGCGCGCCATCGGCAGCTTCGGCCGCGCATCCGTCTTCGGCTTCTATCCCAATAAGCAAATCACCACCGGCGAAGGCGGCATGATCGTCACCGACGACGACACCCTCGCCAACTCCTGCCGCGCCCTGCGAAACCAAGGCCGCGAAGGAATGAACTGGCTCGCCCATCAACGCCTCGGCTACAACTATCGCCTGAGCGAACTCGCCGCGGCATTGGGCGTCGCCCAATGCGAGCGCCTGGATGAAATCCTCGAAGGCCGCCGCCGCGTCGCACTCGCTTACATCAATCGCCTGATGACCAATCGCTATTTGATTCTGCCTACAATTTCCGAAGGCGATTTAATGAGCTGGTTTGTCTTCGTTGTGCGATTAAACGATTTGTTCGAGCCCGATGATCGCGACACCATCATCCACGACCTCCGCGCCGCGGGCATCGGCTGCAATGTCTACTTTCCGCCAATCCACCTGCAACCCTATATGACCGAAAAATTCGGTTTCAAAGCCGGCGATTTCCCCATCTGCGAATACGTCGCCAACCGCACGATCGCCCTGCCGTTTTTCACGAAAATGACCGAATACCAAATCAACCGCGTCTGCGACACGCTGGATAAAATCTTGGAGCGTACGCTGGTGGGACGAAAACAACGATTCTAATTTTTTTTGCGAACGTTTCAATGCGGCATCGTGGTCGGCGTAACTGCACTTGAAGTCGCCCGAAACAAACCCATCGACTGATGGCCGGTTTGATATATTCCCCACGCCAGGGGCACGCCGACAAATAACCATGCGACCAGAATCAGACTCTTCGCGGAATGAGAAGATTTTTGAGATTCGGTGGAAACCATAAAAGCCTCCCATGACATTTTAAATTCACTGGTGGGCCGGCCTGCCGGTCACAGGTTCGGTGCCCGACTGTTCTTCATGGATGTATTTCGCATTAAGCGGATGAATCAACGTGTTTGCGACAAAACCGATCAGCAACAAACCTGCCATGGTGTAAAGGACGGTTGAATAAGCGTCAGTCAGCGGCACACCGCGATTGATTTCGTACTGTCGAATGTGATTGACCAGCATCGGCCCGAGGATTCCGGCCACCGACCACGCCGTCAGGATGCGGCCATGAATTGCGCTCACCTGGCTGCCGCCAAACAGGTCGCGAATGTACGCCGGGATCGTTGCAAAACCGCCGCCATACATGCTGATGATGATCAGGCAGCACAACACAAACAGCGCAACGCTGTTGAGATGTTGATGCCCAGTAAACGTCACGCCGATGTATAGCGCCGTGCCCAGCAGGAAGAAGATCATGTAAGTGGGTTTGCGGCCGATGTAGTCGGATGTGGAAGACCAGAAAAATCGCCCGGCCATGTTGAACAAACTGATCAGCCCGACAAATCCCGCAGCCGCGGCGGGCGTGGCACGCCCCTTAAACATCTCCTGAATCATTGGCGAAGCTTGTTCGATAATTCCAATGCCCGCCGTGACATTCATGCACAGCACCACCCAGAGCATCCAAAACTGCGGCGTGCGAAAAGCGGTTTCGACATCGACATTGTGCGACGTAATCATCGCCGACTTCCGGGCCGATGGTTCCCAACCCACGGGCTTCCAGTTGGGCTCGGGAATACGAACCGTAAAAACGCCGAACATCATGAAGCAAAAATAAATAGTCCCCATCACCACAAACGCCTCGACGATTCCGACAGAATGCGCCGAATGGAAATGCGTCATCAGGATTTGCGCCAGCGGCCCGCCGATCATCGCGCCGCCGCCAAAGCCCATGATCGCCAACCCCGTCGCCATGCCCGGTCGATCAGGAAACCATTTGATAAGCGTGGAAACCGGCGAGATATAACCAAGCCCCAATCCGATCCCCCCAATGAACCCATACCCGATATACAAAAGCCAAAGCTGATGCAGATGAACGCCAATCGCCGAGATGAAAAAACCGGACGCAAAACAAATCGCCGAAGCGAACATCGCCTTACGCGGCCCAGCGTTTTCCAACCACCGCCCGAAAACCGCGGCCGACAAACCCAGAAGAACAATCGCAATGCTGAAGATCCGAGCAATCTCAATTTGCGTCCAATCGCCCGCAACCGACTGATCGATGCCGATGACCCGCGTCAACGGAACCTTGAATACGCTCAGCGCATAAACCTGTCCGATGGCAAGATGGATCGAAAGCGCGGCGGGCGGAACGAGCCAGCGATTAAAACCGGGTTTGGCTAAAGAATGATTTTTGTCGAGAAAGAATAAAACCGCCATAGGTACCTCCAGCCGAGAACGACGTCCCTGCCGAGCCCTGACGTAGCGGCGTCATGTGGGCATTCCTGAAAATATGAAATCGCAAATCCCGCGCCGTGCATTTTGGCGAGAAGGAATAATGGTTTGCTATTCGGCAGATATGGCTTTTTGTCGCAATCAGCTCCGATCGCGACAAAAGTGCAGACAGGTGTCGGTCCTATTCCGTCTTGAAGAAATGCTGTTCGCGATTGAAGTAAAGCGCGCCGTCAAACCAACCTTTGACGGCTTCGCGGCAGCGGAACAGGGTGCAATGGACCCGTAGCTTTCTTCCTCGCGGCGTTGTCATTTCAATCCAGCCGCCATAACCCAGAGGCAGGCGATGGGGTGTGATGAAGCCCAGGCCGCGCTCGTTGATGTCACGAGTGTAGATAATCCATGGCCCCGCGCCGGGCAGGTCGCTGAACAGCCGCAGTTCCGCGCGCACCCGATAGGGCATGCGGTTATGCTCCCGGCGTTCGGGCTGCGTGCCTTCGGCGGCCTCCATGGCGGAGAGGATTAAATCCACCTCTGCCGGCCAGGCTGGCTCATCCGCGGGCTTGATTTGAAGCGGCTCGGTTAACATCGTGATGTGGAAGTACGATTCATTGGCCCGTGCGCCAAGAAGATTGTCCATAAAATCACAAGGACGTGAGGTTATCGGACAAAAATCAGTCGAGGATTGTGACTTGGACCATTCGGCGGCCCCAGCGGAGGGCTTCTTCGTGGGTGGGAAAGAAGACATCAATATGATTGCCTTTGATGGCGCCACCGCGATCGATCACTTCGACGGGGCCGGCGTCATATCCAGGAATGATGAGTTTGGTGCCGAATGGGATGCTTGAGTCGGCGGCGACGAATCGGCCTTCGTTATAGGTCACGGAACTGCCGTTGGCGGTGATGCCGGCAGCGTTGGGCCCGCAGCATTTTTCGCAGGGGCAGTAAGCGGTGACCATCATGGTGATGGTCCGAGTATGCGGCACGATCACCGCTGCCGGCTTGACGGCGACAACTGCGGTTTCGTGCATCAATTCAGCCTGGGCTTGAACCGACAGAGGGCTTTGCGGGACAAAGTTTTTGGACGTAGAAATCGGCTCAGCAGGGCTGCCCATCACCACCACGGCCAGGTTCAACGCCAAAAGGAGGGCGACAACCACGCCGGTGATACGAAGCACTTTTTGAATCCGGGGATTTTGGGTTTGATTGGTTTGCATCGGTTTTGGTTGACCGAAAGATACACCGATCAAAACAAACGCATTGATTTAGATTCAAGCTCCCGCGCAAGGGAGGTCGATCTGTATCGATTAATACTTTAGTAGCGGCTTCGGAAGGCCGTCAATCAGCAATCCGGGCGATTTATTTTATGGGACTTGAATTTTGGTGTGCTTCGTTATCGATTTGGGCCGTCGGTGGGGCTGTAGGGTTTGATGTGTAAAAGCGACGTTTGCACGGGGGATATGATAATTCTTTGATAAAGATGGAGGATCGGCGAGAGGGCCGATCCTCCATTCTTTTTTTGGGCTATCAGGCGGCTTGCTCGGATTCGGTCGATTCGATTGTTTCGGCCGTTTCAGTTGCGCGTGGCCGGCCGGTTTGCTCGCGGCGGGCGGCG
>DATAPK010000575.1:0-5929 GCA_036265245.1 Tepidisphaeraceae bacterium
CAGTGCATCACCTCGATTGATTGGTGTGGCAAAAGAACCGAATCATTGACGAAGCTCAGCCCCAGCGCGCCGGCGAGCGTCGCGGTTCCACCCACTTCAATGCGCCCGGCATGCACGCTCGACCCGCTCGCATCCACTTCCGCAATCAGAACCGAGCTGCCATTCAAATTCATATCCCCCGCCGAGGTAAGCGTGCCGTCAAACAAATCAATAATTCCGCCCATGGAAACCATGCCCGCTGAAATCGACGCGCCCGAGCTCGCTTTAAGAAAACCCTCGTTATCGAGTTCATGCATCACATTGAGCGTGCCGTCGATCTCGCTAAAGCCGGCGTGCAGCATCGAATCAACTTGAAGTGAAGCTCCGCCGCCAACGTTGATCCCGCCACCCGAGATATTGGCCGCCCCAAGATTGTAATTCACGCCGGGTTGAAGATTCACGGTCGAGCCGCTGATTGAAATATCCTGCGTCGGCCAACTGAAGCCGGGCGATACATTCACCGTGCCGCCGATCAATTTCATGTCAGAAGTCGTAAGATGAGCCCCGCCGCCAAAGTTGACAGTGCCGCCTTCCACATCGAACGAGCCGCTGGCCAAAATCGTGCCCGATTGCACATCAAGCGTGGCGTGGCGGATTAAAACCGTCGTCGCCGAAATCGAGCCATTGTTCGTAATAAAGATTCCGCCGTCTTCGTTTGAAGAAACGTTATCCAAAATCACCGAATCGCTCGCGGATATCCCCCCGCCGTCGAGTGCAAGCGTCGAACCGGCCAGCGCCGTGAGCGAGCCAACCGAAACGCTAACACCCGATTTGACCGTCAACCGCGCCTTCGAGGCATCGTTGTTGAAATCGCCCACGATCAGTTGCGGCACGTTGTAGGCGGCCGTTGCAGTGTTGGTGAGTGTGGCAGATGCCGCCTGAAAATAAACGCTAAGCGAATCGATCGTGGAAGCCGCGTCCAGATTTTGCGACGCGCCGGCAAAGAGCATATTGCCCATGCCGGTAAACGTGCCGCTGCTATCCCCGCCGCCCAGGATTGTCAGTGCCCCGCCATTGACCTGCACCGTGCCGCTATTGTTCAGCGCGCCGCTGACCTGAATCGCCGCGCCGTTATTTTTCATAAACGTCCCGGCGTTTTCGATATTCACGACATCCATGCCGTTGACCATCTGAAAAACCTGGCTGCCGAGGTTGATCGCAAATGTCGAATTGCTTCGATTCAGAATCGTACCCGCGCCGGTGAATCCAAAAACGCTTGTGCCCAGGCCCGAGCCAAAAAATCCATCGTTCCAAGTCAGGTCATGGCCATTGGTATCAAGCGTGCGGCCAGAGCCAACCCCCCAGGGCAACGCGAACGTTCGATCTGCCGTCAACTTGGTTGTGCCCGGGCCAGTGATTTCGCCTTGATTCCAAGCAAATTGGTTGTCATCCAAATCGCCGTCGATGCCCAGTTCGCTGCCGTTCATGACGAGTTGCGTGTTGTTCATCGCGGTGCTGATGCGAAGCGCGCCGATGTTCTCAATCGTGCCGCTGCCGCCGATGATCGTGCCGCTTTTCATCCAGAAACCTTCGCCGCCAAATTGCAGCGTCGCGCCGGAGCCGACAGTAAAGGCCGATCCCAATTCGCTCGTTCCGCCCGCCGCGAAGCTCAGCATGCCGCTGGTCACGGAGATATTGCCGGTGTTGTTGAGCATCGCGCCGATCATCGTCGAGCCCACGCCCGCCGATTTGCTCAGCGTGCCGGTATTGTTGAACGTGGCAAACGGCAGATTTCGGATCAGCGATTGATCTGCGGTGAAATTCCACACGCCGCTATTGTTAAAGACCGCACCCTGTCCGATTTCGAGCGATGCGGTGCCGCTCCAGTTGATCGTGCCGAGATTGTCGATGTTGCGAAACAACGTAGTCGCCGTATTCAGCGCCGCCGACATATTCAGCGTCGCGCCAGTGTTGATCTGCATCGTACCGCTGCCCAGAAGATTGCCCCCCTGCCAGTCAAATTCGTGCCCGACGCTCAAACGACTGGTGCCGTCGATGCTCGTTTGGATGCTGGCAAGCTTAAGATTGGCGACGGTGAGATTGGTGTCGATCTGGATTCCGCCGGTCGGTGTAGGCCCGCCGATGCCCACGGAAACAGTCCCGCCGCCGGTGACCGTAGTGCCCGGACCAAAAGTATAATTTCCAAAGACCAGCGCCGCGCCCGCAGCCACGTTGAACGTGCCGCTGCTGGTTCCACCCGGAAAGCCAAGCGAAAGCGTGCCGCTTTCAACATCAATCGTGCCGCTGTTGTTAACCGTCGCATCGCGAAGAAACGTCAGGCCGGTGGTCGTATTCTTCACCAGCGTGCCGGAATTGCTCAACGTAAGAGAGCCGCCGGTGGATTGAAGAATGGAATTGTCGGATTGGATCGTGAAGGTAGCACCGGCGAGATTATTCAATGCCGTGACACTGCCCGCCAAAAGCTGGATGTCGCCGCCGCTCCAAAGGCCCGTCGCCGCGTTGTTGATGGTCCGCCCATTCGGGACAATAGAGCCGCTAATGAGCATCGTCCCATCAGAATTCAGAGTCCCCCCGCCACCCAATCTCGCCGAACCAGACCAGGAAAATGTCCCCGACGTCGTAATCGAATTCGCGCCGGCGATTTGCCCGCCGGTGAAGAGAAAATTATTGAGATTGAAATTCTGGTTAACGGTGCCAACGCCGCTGCTGACCAGCGCGTTATCCCCGCTCACAGGCGCGCCGCCAAGCCAGTTGCCATTAACAGACCAGGAGCCGTTCTGATTGGCAAGCCAGGAAGAGGTGCCGCCCTCGACATGGATCGCTCCACCGGCGGCAAACAACGCAGCGAAAATACGAATTCGCTTTTTCATGCAGAATCTGATGATTCTTTCGGCAAAACACCCCTGATTTCACCCGCCTAAAACAGCCCGGATTAGATTCCGTTGTCAGGTGAGTTGTGATTGCGATAAGATTGGCGTTGTCATGCCTGAAACTGAGGAAAAGCGGCCCGTCGAACTTTCCGAAGCAGCCTACGCCAAGGCCCTGAAGGTCATGCCCGGCGGCGTTTCATCGCCAGTGCGCGCCTTCAAAGCAGTCGGCGGCACGCCTGTCTTCATCAAGCAGGCGCAGGGTTGCACGATCACTGATGTCGATGGAAATGAGTACGTCGATTACGTCGGCAGCTATGGCCCGATGATCGTCGGCCACGCCAACGACCGCGTCGTCGCCGCCCTCTGCAAAAGCATCGGCCACGGCACCAGCTACGGCGCACCCACCGAATTTGAAACCGAACTGGCCGCCACCATCATCTCTGCCCTGCCCGCGATGGAAATGATCCGCTTCGTCAACAGCGGCACCGAAGCAACCATGAGCGCCGTTCGCCTGGCGCGGGCCGCCACCAAACGCGATCTCGTCGTCAAGTGCATCGGCTGCTATCACGGCCATGTCGATGCCCTGCTCGTCGAAGCTGGCAGCGGCGCACTCACCCTCGGCACGCCAAGCAGTCCCGGCATTCCCAAGTCAACCACCAGCAGCACCCTTTCAGTCGCCTACAACGATCTGGATGCTGCGAAAAAAGTTTTCGAGAAGTACCCAAAACAAATCGCCGCGTTTCTGGTCGAGCCCGTCGCTGGAAACATGGGCGTCGTTCCGCCAACCGCGGGCTATCTGCAAGGCCTTCGCGAATTGTGTGACCGCGATGGCGCGATGCTGATTTTTGATGAAGTGATGACCGGCTTTCGTGTCGCGTGGGGCGGTGCACAAGTAAAATATCACGTTCGCCCGGACATCACCTGCCTCGGCAAAGTGATCGGCGGCGGTTTGCCCGTCGGCGCTTATGCGGCAACCAAAAAGCTGATGGAAATGATCAGCCCCGCCGGCCCCGTCTACCAGGCCGGAACGCTTTCCGGCAACCCCATCGCGATGAACGCAGGCATCACCACGCTGGAAATCCTCAAAGAACCCGGCAGCTACGAAACACTCGAAGAGCGCAGCGCTCGCCTGGAAAATGGATTGCTCGACGCCGCCAAACAAAGCGGCGTGTCCATCGCAATCAATCGCGTCGGCAGCATGTTAACCCCCTTCTTCACCCGCAAGCCCGATCAAACCGTCGCCAACTTTTCCGAAGCAACCAGTTCCGACACCGAAACCTTCTCAAAATTTTTCCACGCGATGCTGTCTCGCGGCGTCTATCTCCCCCCCAGCCAATATGAAGCATGGTTTGTTGGATTGGCCCACACCGACGAATCAATCGACAAAACCATCGACGCCGCCAAGCAAGCCTTCGCCGCAGTGGCAGTCAAATAAACGCCGCTTGCGGCTTCGCGAATCAACAAACGTGACTTCGCAAAACAGCAAGCGGCAAGTAACCCGCGACGATCCAATCACTTCACCTGCGAAAATGCGTCGATCACCTTCCCCACCGCTTCCTTCTGATCGTCCTTCACTTTCGTCAGCGTCATCGGGTCGCTGAACATCTGTGCGTTCTCCAAATTAGCTCCAACCAGATCTTCCAGTTCCTTTGACGTGGTGATTTTCGCGTTCTTTACGAAATCATCCTTGATGGGCGTGATGGTGATCGTGTCGCCGGTCGTCGTGATCTTTGCCACGGCATATCGCTCCGCCTCCTGCCCAAAAGCAAACTGCGGATTCTTCATTTCCAACGCCGCGAACCGCGTCCCCTTCACATCCACCAGCCACATCTTCCAATCAAATCGGCCCGCGGGTTTGATCGTGTCTCCGTCTTTGCTAAACGCCATCTCGGAAACCAGGCACGTGCGACTGTCGTAAGGCACAACCGTAAACAGCGTCGCCTGCCCATTGCTGCTGTCCACCGGTGAAAGCCATGCGCCGACTAATTTATCATCAACCTTGGCCTTCTCCGGATCACCCAGCGGCATGCTGATGCACCCAACCAACACCAGGATCAGCGCGCACGTGCCGACGAACATCCCCCTGCGAGAAACAATTTTAGAAGAATTAAACATAGCCATGCTCCTTTCAATTAAGTTTGCATATGCTAACTTTACGTGAGCCCTTGTCAAGCTCGAAAAAACAGGCAAATTTTGCCGAAGCGCAAAAGTTGCTTTACATTTTGAAGCGTTTCGGTATCAATATAGGCGATTTGCATCGTTTCCGGGCGGCCAAAATGAATGGGATTGGCCGCCGGGGAAGCAAAACAACAAATCGCCCGGCTTGGATGAGCCGCAGCTGACGCACATGGAGGTGCATGATGATCGGTCGAAGAATTTTTCAAACCTTTGTTCTTTGCCTCGCCACTATTCTTTTTTCGGTGCCCCTGGTTCGCGGTGAAGACGCAATCCAGGAGATCGACAATTCAAAATACCAGGCGCAGGGACAAATCAATTCCAACGCTGTCTACATTCGCTCCGGGCCAAGCGAAAATGATTACCCCACGCTCAAACTCGACCGCGGCACCAACGTAACCGTGGTCGGCCTGCGCGGTGACTGGCTCAAAATCGCCCCGCCCGATGGAAGCTATTGCTATGTCGCCAAAGCCTATGTCGAAAAACGCGACGACGGCACGGTCGGCCGCGTGACCAATCCGCTCAACGTCCGCGTCGGCAGCACGCTCAACGCTATGAAAACCAAGGTCGCCTCCAAGCTCGACAACGGCGCGGATGTAAAAATCCTCGGCGAGCAGGACGAATATTTCAAAATCGCCCCGCCACCGGATGTCTATTTGTACGTGAATAAGCAGTTCGTCGATCTGGTGAAGGCGATCAACGTCACCGACGCTGCCAAACCGCAGCCGACCGATACCTCCACCCCTGCCGCGACACCTGCTAACCCGACACAGGATAATTCATCGCAAGCGACGGGGACGACGCCCCCCACCACCCCCGGCAACCCGACTGCGTCAAATACAATGACGACCAGCACGCCCGTCGCCGCAGGCACCGATCAAACA
>DATAPK010000576.1:0-3642 GCA_036265245.1 Tepidisphaeraceae bacterium
GCCCGTGCAAATGGCGGCCACCACCAGCGCCGCGACCGTGCTCCAGCGGGCGATAATCAGTCCGCCAATCGCCGGCCCGGTGATCGAGGCAAGCTCGAATGTCGTCGCGTTCCATGTGACGGCATTGGCGAAAATCTCTTTCGGCACCAACTGCGGCAAAAACGCCTGCCTCGCCGGGCGACCGAACGTCAGCGCTACGGCATTGATGAGAATGACGATGAACATCGCGGCGATGTAGTGATGCCACACGTGACCGTAATAAACCAATGCCGCCAATCCCACCGCGCAAACCAGCAGAAAAAACTGTGTCAGCATCAGCACTTTTTTCCGGCTGAACACATCACTTACATGCCCTGCTGGCAAGGCAAGCAGAATGACCGGCAGCGCCTGAATGCCCCCCAGGACTCCCAAAATCAGCGGCTTGTGCGTTGCTTTCGCCAGCTCCCATTGAATGGCCACGCTCATCACCTGCGTGCCCAGGGTCGCGAGCATGAAGCTGAAGATAAAATTCTGATACACCCGCAACCGAAAGGCTGCATATGGGTCGTGCGCGACCGGCGCTTGCGAGTAATCCAGCTTTTTGATGGTCGGAACTTCTCGCTCGAGATCGCCTTCTGTTGGCGCGGCGCTGGCCGGTCGATCCTCTTCCGGCGGTTCATAAGCAAGTTTGCCTGAGGAATTATTTTCCGAGTCCGACTCGCTCATTAGTCGCGGCATCTTCGGAGAACCACCCGCCAAGTGCAACGCGCACCCCCAAGTCCTCCGTTGGCGGTAGGGGACGCCTCCAAATTTTCCACCTCTCTCTAATCGCATATCGCGTTAAACATAATTATCCTGCATAAATGCAGGATGGCTCTCCTTCACACCATTCTCCCGCCCAACCATGGCTTTCAAGCCGTGCGTGGACAAAAAAGGGAGTCGTTCGGGATGAAGTTGAAATAATGATTGTTGTCGTCTGGGCCGCGGCAATCTTCTTCACCGTTTTGACATTCCCGGCGATCAAAGAATGCATCCTTCGAATTGCCCGCCCGTCTGCACATCACGCGGTTGGATTTGACGATTGGTTTGCGCCTCTGATTCTCAGCGGAATGAATCTGTTTCTTTTGGGTGCGGCGGGATATGTGGCTTTGCAGAGAATCAGGTTTGGCTCGTCGCGTCTTGAGCTATCGACTTTTCCAGGCGCCGTCGGAGGAAAGCTTGCGGGCACGATTGTCACGAGTAAGCCTGTCCAATTCACCTCAGAACTGCATCTTACGCTCACTTGCAGAAAGCTGGCCGGTTATCGCGGAAACGCAAATGAGACCTTATGGCGTGACGAACTGATTTTGACGAGCCAGGTGCCAACAGACGGCCAAACAAGTCGCATTCCGATATATTTTGAGATTCCTTCGCATTGCCTGCCCACGCAGCGTGGCAAGGCGCTGATCCGTTGGCGATTGAAGGTCCGATCAGCGATGCCGGGCGTCGATTATTACGCACGGTTTATCGTGCCTGTATTTAAGGTGGATCAGGAAACTGAAGTAGCCGATCTGACTCAACCTTATCGAGCGGCTGTGCCCCAATCTCCTGAGCCTGATTCCCAAGGCTCCGAATCACGAGCGAATGTGCATTGATTTTCTCCGCCGGCGCAAGAGAGCGGCCGTCACCAGCAATCCCATCGACCCAGGCTCGGGGAGCGGAGCAACACCCACTAAGTTGTAGTCGGCGACGACAGGCAGGTGATCGGAACCGAGAAGCAGGGCGTTAAAAACATCGTTGGCGTTGGAGAGATTGTCCAGCGAGTGATTGCCGCTGTACAGAATGCTGCCTTGAAAAGGCTGGGCGGTGCCGCCGGCGGCAACTGAGGGGGAACTGCCGTTTCCGAAGACGATATAAGCGCCGTTGGCGAGCCGCAGCCCGGGCTGGGTGTAGATGCCAGCTTGGTTGTAGACGTTGGTGGTAGGCAACTCGACATCGTCGCGAAACTGGACGGCAAAATCTTCTTCGGTCTCGATATCGACATGAGCGGCGTCGGCGCTCCAGACCTGAGTGAAGCTGGCCGGGTCGTGCGCTTGAGCGGTGCCGGGCGCGAGAAGGGTTTGATAAGCAGGTTCGTTGCTGTCGCTGAAGAGATTGTAATCGCCGGTGTAGAGAATGTGTGCGGATGAGCCCAACGCATCGGCGTCCTGACGTATTTCACTTCCTTCGTCACTGCGCTCAAATGTGTTGATCGAGCCAGAGCCGGATTTCACGTGGCTGACGTACATATAAAAATCAGCATTAGGCCCATAGCCGACAGGACGAAGCTGATAGCGCATGGGAGCGCGGGGAAGACCAGATATAGTTTGAATACCAAATGCGAGAGATTTTGCGGCGACGACCTGAATGGTATGCGTGTTATAAATGAGACCGCTGGGGCCATTAAAAATGCCGCCCGTGGTTGGATCGGGAGTAGGATCGAATGCGTAAGTCCCCGGCCCATAAAACGTATTGAGTTTATTCAGCAAAATCGGAAGCGTCGAAGACGTAATGCTATTGTTGTTGGTATCCAGAAGCTCTTCCAACCCGATCGCATCGAGTGGTTGTACATTGCCGGCAATGTGATGATTGCCGATCGCTTCGAGAACCGTGGCGATGGAAGGAACATTGTCGTTGCTTAACTGGCCTGAAGCGTCGATGTTGTAAGTTCCAATGCGGAGCGTGGTGGCGTTCGTTGAACAACAAAGCAGAAGGCAGACAAACAGACCGCGCAGGCAGATTCCCCTTCGATTCCTCCGCATATTTCTCCCTGAATTGATATGAGCGTTTAAGCCCGGATGCCCATCCGCATATATCTTACGCGATTGATTAGTTGATTCGCCAGCCATTTCTGATCACGGTAAATTGGAGTGAATTGATTGAAAAGCATGGTTTAGTGACGCGGCTGACAGGCGGGACAATAATGCGTTGATCTCCCCCCCAGAACGATCCTGCGAATGGGCGTTTTACACTTCAAACAGGACTTTTTCTCCCGGTCATAAACTCGATGCAGCTTTTGAAACGCGCCTTCCAGCCCATCCCCATCCACAAAATCCCGCAAGGTGCTGCCGCGATGCCGCAGCGCACGGTTTAAAACGGTTTTGATTGCTGTGACGAGCTTCTTCACCTGATCTGTCTTCAGGCGATCTGCGCGTGTTTTCGGATAAATTCCCGACGCATGCAGCGCCTCATCGACATAAATATTTCCCAGGCCCGCGATGAGTTTTTGATCGAGCAGGGCGGACTTGATGAATCGATTCGTTTTCTTCAGCTTCGCTGCAAGCTCGTCTGCTCCCACCGAAAGCGGCTCAGGCCCCATATCGCCGCCGGGATCATCCTTACCCAGCCAAAAAACGCCGCCAAAACGCCGTGGATCGCGGAATCGCAATTGCATTCGTCCGTTCGGCTTCGCCGTCGTCAGTTCCAATATGAGATGCGTATGTTTCACGACGGCCGCTGCTGGCGATTCCACTGTCAATCGGCCGCTCATTCCCAGATGAATGTAAAAGCGATTCTCATCCTCCAGGGTGAAAACAATCCGCTTGCCCCGGCGTTCGATGTTCTGGATCGTGTGGTTCGTGAGATGTGTCACCAGATCGAAACCAGCAGGCGAGACAATATCGGTGCGGTGCAGTTGCACCCGCG
>DATAPK010000577.1:0-9503 GCA_036265245.1 Tepidisphaeraceae bacterium
CGCATTGGTGGCCGGGCTGTCCATCACCCATCGTCCATCGCGCTGCATCCGGCCCGCCCACTCGTTTCGATTGAAATATCGCTCGCTGCGCGGCCAGCAACCCACCACCGTTGCAGACGTCGGCTTGCCGAATTCTCCCGCAACCATTCGCTGCTTGAGGAGAGCCACCGAGGGTTGATAGATGTCTTGAAATCCAATGAGTGCAGGCAGGCCGGCGCGATCGCGGGCGGCGATCATCGCGTCCACATCATCCACACACCCGGCGGCGGGTTTTTCACACATCACCGCTTTGCCGGCAGCCAAGGCTGTTTCGGTGAAAGATCGATGCAAATCGATCGGCAGCGGCAACCAGACGGCTTCGATATCCAACGTTAAAAGTTGCTCGAAAGAGCGCACGACCTTGATGCCCCGAGCATTCAAATCGCGAATGCGGGTTCCAAAGCGTTCAATTGCAGGATCGCACGCCGCCACCAGCGTGACAGAGGGATTCGCCGCAGGCTGTTCGAGAATGCGGTCACAGAGAAACCCCGCATATCCACCGAGTCCTGCAAGTCCCAGCCGAATTGGAGACTGATTCGCCATGAAAATATCAAGTCCTAAGATCTTCTCGATGCAAATTGCATCTTGAGCCCGCCATTATCGAGTTGATCTCTTCGCTGCGGTAATTCATGGTAAAACGCTCCCGTGGAAAGTCAATACAATTTCGTCGTAATTGCCATAAGTACCTATCCTATATAAGGAAATGGCGATGGCGTCAGATGTGAAAATTGCTGAAACAGAAAGCTTCTCCCAAATTCACGCTCCCATCCGGTAAGGTATTCTCCCATGTGGCGTAGGTTGCAATTTTCTGGCTTATTACTGGTCGTTGTTTCAGCATGCTTTATTTCATGTATTGCACTGTCAGCCACCTCGCAGCCGACCTCCCTGCCCGCATTAGATAGTCGCTTTCAGGTCGGAGAAGTGACAATTGCAGATGATTTTGGCGGGGATTTGAAGAATTGGGCCGTGGAGTTGGAGAAAGAAGGCGATGTCGAGGCTCGGGATGGGTCGCTTTCGATCGACGTTCCCGCGGGTTGCACGGTTTGGCTCAAGCAGATGATTACCGGACCTGTGATGATCGAATACGAAGCGACGGTTTTGCAAGCTGGCGGGAAGAACGACCGGGTGAGCGATCTGAATTGTTTCTGGATGGCCCGGGATGCACGCAGCCCTGATGATCTCTTTGCCACCCAGCGCAGCGGCAAGTTTGCGGATTACAACCAGCTTAAATGCTACTACGTCGGTTTGGGCGGCAACAGCAACACGACCACGCGGTTCCGCCGTTATATTGGGGATAATACGATCCGCCCGCTTCGTCCGGAGGATGATCTTGGCGACAAGCAATTCCTTTTGGCACCGAATGTTTCGCAAACGATTCGGCTGATCGCCTGCGGCAAGCTCATCCAATTTTATCGGGATGGCCGCCGAATCTTCGAAATGAACGACGCCGAGCCGTATACGAGCGGCTGGTTTGGGTTTCGGACCACCCAGAATCACATGACGGTTCGCCATTTTCGGGTTTATGCGCTGAAGCCCCAGTGAACGGTTTGTGCAACTTTCATTGACGGTTTCGCGTTTGCAAGCGATAATCCTCACAGTTAATCCCCCTTACAGAGAGCCGCGAGAACCGCATGTCAATTAACAAAGTTGCGAAACTTGCCGGTGTATCCAGTTCAACCGTCTCCAGGGTTATCAATAATCATCCGCGTGTAGCGCCGGAAACGGCCCAGAACGTTCGCAAGGCGATGCAGGAGCTGAACTATACGCCTTCGGATCGCCGGCCCGGGCCCAAGCCGTCGTTTCGATCGCGAACGGGTGCGGCGAATATCGCATTTTTGGTATTGGGCACTTCACGTAGCCGGGCGACGCCGGCGTTTGAGTTTTTGCTTCGAGGCGTTTCGACCACCGCCTCCCGGAATGATTTGAATCTGGTCTTCAGCCATCTTTCCGATGCCGATCATGTGCCGCCGCGAATTTTGGATCAGCGGATCGATGGCCTGCTCCTGCACGGCGCGATGCCGGGCGCGGAATTGCGCGAGCGGCTGCATCGCGTGCCGACGGTTTGGCTGATGGGAAATCGCCGCCGGCCGGATTGGGGAGATCAGGTGCTGCCCGACGGATTTGAGATCGGCGAGATGGCGGCAAAATACTTGATCACTCGCGGCCACCATCATCTGACGTTTTTGAATCTGGATGCCGGCCACTGGCTGCTCCGGTTTTATGGACGGGCATTCGCAGCGGCGGCTTCCGACATGGGCGCGGACGTGAAAACGCTCGAAATGGAGCGGCAAATTTCCGCTGATGGATATTGGCGCGAGCACAGTCCTGAATCAGTGGATACGCTCGTGCGGCAATATATGGCGATGTCGCCGCGGCCCACGGGTCTGTTCGTCGCCGACGATATGCAGGTGGCGATGATCCAGCCGACGCTGCAAAAACATGGCATCGAGGTCGGGCCTGGCAAGGTCGAAATTATTTCCTGCAACAACGAAGAGCCCTATCTGGTTGGCTTACTGCCCAAGCCGGCCGTGATTGACATCCGCGTCGAATCCATCGGCGCCCGTGGGGTGGATCAACTGCTTTGGCGACTCGAACATTCTGATATTCACGAACGCATCATCACCGCGATCGAGCCGTTTGTTGTCTCGCCCGATCGCGCGGACAACTTTCAGATTCATTGAGATCCTGATTTTCTTTTCTATGCCACTCGCCTCACCGCGGTGAATCTTCATCGTTGATTTGCGCACTGGCCAATGGTTCAAGTTGCTCTTTGGTGAGACTGGAGACTTGCAGTGGCCTGAATTCGCGGTCGGGATCGGGATAGGGAATCGCGCTGAGCAACACACGCGTGTAGGGATGTTGGGGGTTATTGAAAATATCTTGGGCATTCCCCAATTCCATAATCCGGCCGCCGTGCATGACCGCAACTTGATCGCATATCTGGCGAATGACGCTTAAATCGTGCGAGACGAAAATGTAGGTCAGCTTCAATTCAGACTGCAATTCCTGAAGCAGATCGAGAACGCGAGCCTGCACCGAAACATCCAGGGCGGAGACGGCTTCATCGGCCACAACGAGCGCCGGCCGCAAAATCAGAGCGCGGGCGATCCCGATTCGTTGCCGCTGCCCGCCGCTGAAAGCATGGGGATAGCGATACATATGGCTCGGTTGCAGGCCCACCTTTTCAAGCATTTCGGCCACGCGCTCGTTGCGCTGCTTGCGCGTGCCAAGATGATGAATGAGCAATGGCTCTGCAACGATGTCGCCGACTGTCATCCGCGGATTCAGCGAGCTGAAGGGGTCTTGAAAAATCATCTGGATATGCTGGCGAAGCGGCTTCAATTGGCGTTCGTGAAGGGATGCCAGGTCGACGCTCTGCGCGCCGTTATTGAAAATCACCAAGCCGGTGGAAGGACGAAGCGCGCGGAGAATACACCGGACGGCGGTGGTCTTCCCCGAGCCGGATTCGCCGACGATGCCGAGCGTCTGGCCGCGATGCACGTCGAAGCTGACATTATCCACCGCTTTAAAGACGTCGATTTTTTTTCGCCAGCCCTTTCCGATCTGCGTTTCAAAATGCTTGGAAAGATGTCGCACGCGCAGCAGCGGGGGAGCCGAAACGGGTTTGGATGAATCGTTCATCGCGTCGCCTCCGGTGATGCAGGCCAGAGAAGAATTTCGCGATTGTCGCTGAAGCGATGGAGTTTCGGTTCGACCCCGTGCGGTTCTTGTTCGTCGATGATCCAGCCGCTCGGAAGATCTTCGTGGGGGAAAGGCTCATTGAGCAAACGTTGAATCTCGGGGTCTCGCCGTGCGTGGGGCGTTGCGCCCAGCAGTCGCCGCGTGTAGGGGTGAAGAGGGCGTTTGAATAGATCTCGCACGTTTGCGGATTCGACGATTCGCCCCTGCCTCATCACCGCCACGTCATCCGCGACCTGCGCGACGACGCCCAGATCGTGCGTGATAAAGAGCACGGCCGTATTCATCTCGCTCTGTAGATCGTTAATGAGGCTAAGGATTTGTGCCTGCACCGTCACATCTAACGCGGTCGTAGGTTCGTCGGCGATGAGAACTTCGGGGCGACAAACCAAGGCCATCGCGATGACCACGCGTTGCCGCATGCCGCCGCTGAATTCAAAAGGATATTGCTTGAGCCGTTTTTGTGGATCTTTGATACCGACTTTAGCGAGCATTTCTTCCGCCCGCGATAATGCTTCTCGCTGGCTGCAGGGAGAATGCAGAAGAATCGCTTCGCAAAGCTGATTGCCGATGGTGTGAACCGGCGAGAGAGCGGTCATCGGCTCCTGAAAAATCATGCTAATCTTTCCGCCGCGAATATCGAAAAGCCGATTGGATTTTGGGGGAAGCGAAAGCAGATCGGTGGCGGGTTCATTTTGCGGCGAAAACAAAACCTGCCCGCCGGTGATTTCGCCGGGCTTTTGAATCAGCCGGAGAATGGAATAGCTGGTAACGGATTTGCCTGAGCCGGATTCACCGACCAATGCAAGCGTTTTGCCGCGTCGCAGGGAGAAGCTCACGCCGCGCACCGCGTCGGTGCGCCCGCCGAGAATCGTCGTGAACGAAACGCGGAGGTCTTTGACCTGCAGGACGATGTCGCCGTTTTGGGTCATTTTGTTGAATAAGGATCGGCTGCGTCGCGCAAGCCATCGCCGACAAAATTAAAACAGAGCACGGTGGCGACGATAAACACAACCGGGATCATGAGCCACGGGTAATACCGCACCGCCTGCACGTCCAGGCAATCCTGAAGCATGACGCCCCAGCTTACAACGGGCGGGCGTAAACCTAATCCGAGGAAGCTCAGGCTCGTCTCGCCGAGCACCATCGCGGGGACGGCCAGGCTGAGCGAAACAATGATGTGGCTGGCAAATCCCGGCAGCAGATGGCGGAAAAGAATTCGCCGATGACTTGCCCCCAGCAGCCGCGCTGCCATCGCGTAATCTTCTTCGCGGAGCGAAAGAATTTTCCCTCGCACGACGCGCGCCAGCCCCGTCCATTGCAGTGCAGCCAGCACAACGGTGATCGCGAAATAGACCCGCACCGGCGACCAATCGGCGGGCATGACTGCGCCCAGCGCAATCCACAGCGGAAGGTGCGGAAAAGAATTAACGATTTCGATGAGGCGCTGGATGAAGTTATCGGTTCGCCCGCCCACATACCCGGAGATGCCGCCGATTGTGACGCCCAGCAAAAACGTGATCGCGATGCCGATCAATCCCACCGACAGCGAAACGCGCGAGCCATAAATGATGCGCGAAAGAATATCGCGGCCATATTTGTCTGCGCCGAGAAAATAGAACGACGGCTCGACATCGCCGGGATGAGCCTGTGTCTGCCAGCGACCACGATTGACGCCAAGCAAATGCAGTCGCATTGGAAGCAGACCCCACAAATTGTATTCATCACCCCTGGCAAAGAACGAGACCGGCACAGCGACGTTCGTTTCCTCGATATACGTTTTGCGCAGCGTGATCGGGTCCATCACCAGCCGCATTGCGCTCACGTGCAATCCATTGGATGGCGACCAGTGAAGCACCTGCGGCGGGCAGTATTGAAAATCGAGATTTCGATTCTGCGGCGTCGATGGGGCAAAAAATTCCGCGAAGATGGCTATTAGATAAAGCAAAACCAGCACGTGCAACGAAATCACCGCCAGTTTATGCCGGGCGAAACCCAGACGAATGAGCTGCCATTGGCTCATCGCGCCGATGCCGACGGGTTCGGCCGATTCTGGAGCGGTTTTTGTTGGCGGGGCGGTTGTCTGTGTCACCGCGTCCCTCCCTCGAAGCGAATACGCGGATCGCGCCAGAGCAGCAGCAGATCGCTTATCAGTGTGCCGATGATTCCGAGCAGGCTCAGCACGATCAGCATCGATCCGGCGAGATACATATCCTCTGTTTGAAGTGCGGTGATGAGCAACGGCCCAACCGTCGGCAGGCTCAGCACGATCGAAACGATCGCGCCGCCCGAAATCAATTGCGGAAAGAGAGCGCCGATGCCGGAAATAAACGGATTGATCGCAAGCCGCACCGGATATTTCAGAAGCAGCTTGAGCGGGCGAACGCCCTTGGCCATCGCGGTAATCACATACGGTTTGCGAAGTTCATCGAGCAGATTCGCGCGCATGATTCGGATCATGCCCGCGGTGCCGCCGATGCCCAGCACAAGGATCGGAACCCACAGATGCTTCAGCAGATCGACGACCTTGGGCCAATTCCATTCTGGTTGTGCCGCAAACTCCGGCGAGAACAATCCCGACACGCCCGACCACGTCGTTAAAACCAGCGCGAGCAAAAACGCGGGCACGCACATGCCGACAAAACCGATCAATGTCAGCACGTGATCACTTGGCGAATATTGCTTCACTGCGGAATAAATCCCGATCGGCATCGCGATCGCCCAGGTGATCAGGATCGTGCCAAGCGAAATAACGATCGTCAGCATGATGCGATCGCCGACGATCTCGGTGATGGGCCGGCTGTCTTCCATCGACCGGCCCATGTTGCCCTGGATCAGCCCCGCGTCGGCTGGTTGAAATGTCTTGAACCAATAGAATCCGGCCCATCGCGCATACTGCTTCCACTGCGGCTCATCCATGTGAAAGAGCTTTCGCAAATCCTCGGCCCGCTGCATGTCGGATGGATCGCCCGATTCAGAAAAATGCATAACATTGGCCGTCAGAAAATCGCCGGGCGGGAGTTGGATGATCGTGAAAACCATGATCGAAATCACCAGCAACGTCGGCAGCATGATGAGCAGCCGTTTGCCCACAAACGGATGTCGCACGGCGAGCATGAGGACGAGCAACACGCCGCAGATTTCAAACAGCACGGAAATGGCGCGCGAGGTGGTGCTCGCCGCGACCGTTTTGCTCGACCCGGGGCGCGGCGTGATGTGAACGATGGATTGCTCTGCTTCGGCAATCGCGCCCGGTGAATCATGGGGATCGTCAAAATACCACGTCTCGATTCCAGCGTTGGCAGGCGTGGAAAAAACCGCGCCGTAGAGGGCATTTACCGGCACGTTGTGCAGATCCTTTTTCACCACGACGACCTGTGGCGGCGCGGTGACAAGGGCGATGCTCCAGACATTTTCAGCGGCGATGTGCATTACCTGCTGCATCAGTTGTTTTTGCTGGTCGAGATTTGGAGCGCGAAGGGCGGCTTCATATAGCTCCACCGCGTGATACATCGGGCTGTCTTTCGGAATCGGCGTGATGCCCGGCGCGACGGCTCGCGGGTTGCCGTAAAACCCGCCGCGCTGATACCAGCGGCCCCAACTCACCGCAAAGAAGGATTCACCATAGAAAGAAAAAAAGTATCTTGGCGAGAGCATCGGCACGAAATCGCTTTCGCCGGTCCAGACGTTGAAATCAAAATCGAGAGCGTCTTTTTCGGCGTAATAGAGATTGCGTTCTCGCAGGCGGGCGATGGCGCGCACGCCGACGGCCGCCCAGTCATCGACGACGAATTGCGCCGGCCCGAAGCCCGTGAACGGTGCGCAATCGAGGAAAAACGTCATCCGCGAGCCATCGGGAAAAGTGCGATATCCTTCGCTGTCGCGCCGGGTCAGCCCGATCTGATCGAGCAATTGGCTGGCCTGCTGCGGGTTGTATTGAATGAACGCTTTAGCCAATTCTTCGCTGTGAAACGGAGAAAGCGGGCCAGGCTCGATTTGTGAGGGCTCGCCGACGCCGCTGTAATCGGCGCGAATGATCTCCGGGCGGTTGATCGCCACCGACATCGCTTGGCGAAACCGCTTGTCCGACAGCAACTGCGCCTTCCATTTCGTATCGGGCTGATCCGCAATCACGCGGCGATTGAGGTTCGGATTGATGATCCAGTCGGAACGCGTCGCGGAATACCAATGAAGGATTTTCGTGCCGCTCGCCTGCCGCCGGCTCATCAATTCGGTGTAATCGCTGAAGCGAATGTTGCGATCCTGCATCGACGCGTCGCCGTTGGCGGCGCTGATCGCAAAAATCTTCTCCTCCTGAAAATCGAATTGCACCCGATCGATGTACGGAAGCTGATTCCCCTGCGGATCGACGGCGAAATAATACGGATTGCGCACGAAGACTTGCGGCGTGGTCGGCTTATACGTGCGATAAATCCACGGCCACAGCCGCGGATGCTCCGGATTGCGCGTCTCTTTGATATAGCGATACAGCGCGAGAGGGCTTGCCAATTTATATGCCGCCAGCTCTTTCTTGATGAATTCCTGATCCCCGATGGCCGGATCGGGATGATACTTCCGCAGATAATGCTCGGGCGTGTCGCACAACTCGCGAATCACCGCCAGGATTTCTGGGAACAGAATGTATGGCGCGGGAAATGTGACGCGGATGTGATAGCGATCGAGTTTTTCAAATGTCGCCTGCTTGCCGCCAAGAACGAAGAGCCAAGCAGAAGCGGGCTGGCTGACGAACTGATTGTTCGCCTCGCAGTTCCACCAGTACATGATGTCGTCGGCGGAATATTCCACGCCGTCCGACCACTTCAGGCCCGGGCGAAGCGTGATCGTCCAGACGCGCTTGTCAGGTGATGATTCCAGACTTTTCGCGATATGCGGCTCGATCGGATTTCCCAGCGCCGACCAGCGCACCAGATAAGGCCCGCTCAGGCGAAACGCCATCGTGTCCGTATCCGAGATGCCCGTCCCCAGGCGCATCCATGTTCCGCCATATCGACCGATCCCCTCGGGGCCTTGCATGACAACAGGGTCGGCAGGCATGCGCTCCTGCAGCGGCGGAAGCGAGCCATGCTTCACCAGATCCTCAAACATCGGCGACTCGTGCGCAGCTGCAATATGCTCATGCACGTAATAGGTTGGCGTATGTTCGGGATCGAATGCGGCCTGACGCGCCTTCACCGTGGCAGCGATTTCCTCGGGCGACGAGGAGGGCGGATGCGCCGACAAATCTGGCCGGCTAAACCAGCTCACGCACCACAAAAGGATCGCGCAACCCACTGCCACGAGCCACAACGTCAATAGATTTCTTAACCCGCGCTTCATTTAACGATTTGAATTGTAACAAGGTTGGCTTGACTCTGCCGTAGGACGGGTTGATTTGCCTTCCGCGCGACTGGGCCAGCGAGGCGTTGGCCGAAAGAATCTGCATGATCAGCAGCAGCACCCTCTGCACTCACCCGAGCTTCCGCTGGCGCCAGCGATATCCCACGGCAAACGCCGCATCGACAATGGATTGCTCGGGCAAAAGTTCAATCAGATGCGAATTGACATACCCAGCCGAGGCAGCGAGAGTCGCCCTTGATTTCAATCGCGGAGGCGACGCAGGCGTGAATGCCATTCAGTTAAGGTTTTGGCAGCAAAATTCGCCTGAAGCTACGATGGAATTCGACTGAATCAATGCCCGACAGATGTCGGGCAAATTCGGTTTGGGCATTAAACCCACAAAAATCCCTTAACTGAATGGCATTCAC
>DATAPK010000578.1:0-12052 GCA_036265245.1 Tepidisphaeraceae bacterium
TCGATCATCGCCGTCAGCGTCAGGCCGATGTCCGCAATGTTCCCTTCATCCAGAATCTTGTGATTCTGGAATTCGACGATGCGGATGTCTTTCTGCTGGCTGACTGCCACCGGGGGCATCTTGTCGTCGGGCATGGTTTTCTCTTGCTGTCCTTTCAGAAATCAACAGTACGGGCGGTGGAAAACAGTGTCAAGATAAGCCGGCGGCGGCGACCTGTGACAGGAACGCAAAATGAAAGGAAATCCCGGTTTTTGCCCCGCTAAGCCCCCCGCGACTTCCAAAGCGTCGCCGACGCCAGAACCATCGCCAGTGCAAAGATGAGCAGCAACGGGCGAAGATCAAAGCCCGCCGCCTTGGTGATCGACTTGCCATTCAGTCGCGTCGCCCAATCCGTTTGGGCCGGCGGATTCAACCAAATATCGTTCGCGTTCATCGCGCGAAGCACGCCATCGCTTCGCCTGTAAACACCCGGCGACAAGTCGAATCCCGCCATCGCCGGCGTCTGTAGTTTCCACTCTTCACCGATCGATTGCACAGGCCCCGAAACAAATTCATCCCCCCCCTCTCCAAGCCAGTCAAATACGTTGCTCCAAAAGATGACGAAATCCTTGCTGCTTGGAAAACTCGCCGAAGCAAACCCAACCCACACCTGCCGCACGGGCTTTTCGCGCACCGCCACAAGCACCAAAGAACCAGCTTGCACAACCGGCCTCCACCCCCCCAACGGCGGTTCCGAAATCACCGCATCCCTCAACACCCTCTTCCAATCAACCCCCGCCGCCACAGGATGATCCCCCACCTGCACCCCCACCCCCCCGCTTGACGGCTTAGCATCTGTTTGATCAGACAGAATCACCCCAATTTCATCATCGCGCAATGCGTTTGAAATGGTCACGTTCGGAGAATTATCCCCCGCCGCTCGCCGCCCCCGATAAACTTCCACCATCGTCTGCAACTCCGGCGGCAGCCCAGCTTTCACCTCCAGCCTAGGCCACCTTCGCCCATCAACCACCCACGCAACATTGTCCGCCGGCAGATCATCCGCAACATCAAGTCTTGCCTCGATCGTCTCCCCCAGCGCAGGCAAATCGATGAAATAATTCTGCTCCCCATTCTGCAGCGGAAGATCAATCGAACGCGCAACAGATTGCCCTTTCGTCGCAACCGCAAGCTGGGCCGATTTCAGCAAAGATTGATTTCGGATTCGCACCATCACCTGCGGATGCGCCTCAGAACCCGCGGCAAGACGAACGATATCAACATTCTGCACCGCAGGCGGAGCAACCTGAACGACACGAGGATTATCCGCCGGAATGTTTTGATCGCTCAAAACAACCACCGGCCAAGTCGTCTCCGCCAATTCCCGGGAAATCGCCGCCCGAAGCAAATCAGCAGTCTTAATCGCGCTGGCCGGCGCATCCTGCCAGTTCGCGCCGTCGCTTAGCAAGCCAGGCCAAGACGGAATCATCACAACGCGACTAAAACTCACCGCCGAAACCGATTGAGCAAGTTGATGCAGCGTCGATGGAGCAGACATCGAAACGCCCCGATCGACAATAAGCGTGATTGGTGATCCCTGCCGATGGCTGCGAACAATCGGCGAAGCCGCGCCAACGATGGAAAGCAGCAACGCGATCAACACACACGCCAGCGCAATCGGCGGCGGCTGAATCGTCCGTCTGATTTTTTGCGCTGAAACCGGCCCGCCCCACAACTCAAGAAACGGAACCCCCACCCGATGGCGTCGCCCCGCAAGAAACCAAATCACCAACGCCGCCCACGGGATCAGAAATAAAAGCCAAAAGGGAGAGGCGATCGACATGCGATTGAGTTCGTGATGATTGAGGATTGTAACTTGAACAGACGGACCATGCCTCTCAAGTTTCAATCATCAATTCTCAAGCATCATGCTCAGAACTGCTGCACCGGCTCCTGCACGACACTCACCTTCTCAAGCAGGATATAATTGCGGCCCTTGTACTCCGTCACCGGCCCGGTAATGCGAAAACGAAGATCGCGATTAGACGCGTTCACCGCGTTCTCCATCGCCATCAGCTTAAGATTTGGCAGAATAATCACCGGTGGATCCTGCATGGTTCGGGCATCGGATTCAAACTGAAATTCAAATTGATTCCCATCGCTGCTCTTGGTCATTCGCCCCATGCGGTCACGAATATAATCCCCTTCGCGCTTGAGATTCTGCGGGATGGCGCTATTGGGCACGACCATTTTGCCGGTGGTCTGATCGAGCGCCGGCGGATCGAGAATCGGCTGGAGCGGCTGGGCCGCCGGCCCCGCCGAAGGACGCAGCATCTGCGAAAGCAACTGGTCGGCCGGCATGTCCGCCGGACGTGTCGCCGGCGCCGGCTGGGTCGCCGGTGCCACATCGGCGCGCAAAACCGCAGCGAACATCAATCCCAGCAATGCGATGAACCAGGCGGCTTTCATAGGCAAACTCCCAAGCAGGCCCTTCCAGTCTTATCTTATCGACCGAAACCACGCCGGCAATCCAAGTCCAATCAAGTCACAATGATATTAAGTCCGATAAAGATTGCGATGTCCAGCCCTCTCGCAAACCCTCCCTCTGCGCCCACTCTGGCCTTTTTGCAGGCGAACAGCAACCTCGCCCTGAACCGCTCTGCAATCCATCTGACTCAGCCCGGATTGATAATCGGAGACTTGCCACCGGATGTGGAATGGGTTTTTGGCCGCGATCGCGCGCTAACCTGCCGTGATCGGGATAGCCAATGGCTTTGCGGATGCTCGCTGCCGCGTCGGGCGGCCGCGGAGATGATGCAGAAGCTGGATATCGCCGGCGCAGTCGCATGCTTCCTCTCCCCCACACACGGCTCGCAAATCAGGGTGGCCTTGGACAAGCTTCGCAAGGAACAAGCGATCATTGCCATCGTCCCCGATGCGAATCAACTCCCCTTCCTGCTCGCATGCGACAGCTTCGAACTCGATCTTCAAGCCCACCGCCTCTGGTTCGTCATCGGCGAGCCCTGGGCGGATGACATGCGCGAACTCTTTCGCATCGAGCCAGGCTTATCTACACCGTCGCAGTTCATTCGCCTGCCCATCGCCGATGAAACAACCGACGCCCTGATCGCCCCCTCCCAAAAAGTCTTCGGCGAAGCAACCGCCGATCGATCAACAACCATCCGCACCCTGCGCGATTCATACCAACGCCAGGGCTCCCAAATTTGCCTGCTCGCCCCGTCGCAATTCAGATTGTGGGACGACGCCGGCGCCGCGCTGGCCGATCTCCTCGCAGGCCATGACGCGATTCACGTCGACGTAGACGATCCAAAACAAACCTCCTCCCTCAAGCTCGCCCAATCGGTTCACGGATGCAGCGCCATCGTCTCCGCGAACATCGGCCGATCCAATTTGCAGGGCGTGCTGAACGATTCCGTCCCCTTCATCACCTGGTGCAGCGGCGAGCGCATCCCCGATTTCAACCACGCCGGCCCCCTCGATCGCATCATCACCGCCTACCCCAAACTCGCCCTGGCAATCGGTTGGCCCGCGCAAAGAATCACCCCCGCCACCTGGCCATCCGACCACCCCACAAAGCCCGGCCCTTCAGGGCCGGGGCAACCCAATCTCGCCCTCATCACCAACACCCACCCCCTCGATCCCCCCGCCGACCTCATCGAATTCTCCAGCCACCGCCTCCTCTGGGAACTTATCTCCGCCGATCTGTCCAACGACCCTTTCTCGCTCGCCGACGACATCGACGCATTCCTCTCCCGGCGAATGCGAAAACTCGACATCGCCGCAGAAGCTTTCCCAACCCAGCGATTCATCAATGAACTGATCCTCCCCGCCTATCAGCAAGGCGTGGCAAGGATTCTGATCCGCGCGAAAATTCCGCTGGCGTTATTTGGCGCGGGATGGGATCGATTGCCCGAATTCGCCACCTTCGCCGCCGGAAAAGTCACCTCTCGCGAAAACCTACGCGAAATCGCAAGCGCCCACACCGGCCTGGTTCATAGCTGGCCAAGCTTCGGGCCGCATCCCATCGACACGCTCGGCCGACCCATTTTGAGGCGGCGCGGAAGTCACGGCACAAGTTTTCTCAGCGACGCCAGGCAGATTCTTACCGGGCGATCCACACCCCCTGTCGAGACCTTGCCCACCCTTAGCGCAAAAATGATCCTATCGCTGCTGGCCTGAACATTCCTGAAATTCATGGGGCGCGCAACATAGTCCCGATAAATCATTCTGACTATCTACCTAAAGATGAAAGGATGTAAGCGATGGCTTCTCTGATGGAACTGGTTGAGCGCGTGAACAAGGGCGAGTTGGTTGATTCCGATCAACTCGAGCTTTACGAAGATTCGTCAAACAGCGCTGAGAAATTTCTCGCGCACCACGCCCACGCGATGCTCGATCTTCGCCGGGCACAGCAGCACATGCTCCAAAGCCTCGAGGCCATCGATTATTCAGACCAAAAAGTATTGAACCAGTTCGTGGCCGTCAGCGGCTTTCTCGGATTGACCGACCTGCGCACCGGCCCCGTCGTGAAATTCGGATCGTCCGCCATCGCCCGCCGGGAATATGCCCTCGGCCTCGAAGCCCTCTCCAACGCAGTCGCCTTCGACCTGCAACACGGCGGCTCATACACCAGCGATCGCGAAAACTGCCTCTTCGTTGCCTCGCAATACGACCGCGCCGCCCAATCCATCGGATGGAGCGGCGGATCATCCACACGCTGGGATAACCCGCAAATTCACGTCGCTCTCATCGTCAGCAACATCGTCGATGACGACACCGCCACCCGCGCCATCGCCAGCCTGGCAAAGCATCACGACGCCTCCAAAATCAAATTGCACATTTACAGCACCGAAGCCGGCGTGCGACGCGAGAAACAATTCTTCGCCACCACCACCTTCTTCCTCAGCAGCGCCAAACGCGGCATCCAAACACTCGAATCCCTCGGCCAGAAAAAGATCTCCGCCTGGCTCTCACCCGTTGAAGGCGACATCGTTTCCAGCGCCAAGGAACTGGCGAATCAGATCGTCCGCGATCGCATCGACGTCGCGATTTTCGACACCACCCAGGCCGACCCCGTCGCCGCCGTGATTTCAAGCTGGGAAATCGCCCGATCAAAAATAAACCTTTGCCGCCGAAGCCCCCTCTACAGCCCGCAGATCGATTCAGTCGCTTATGTCGATCAGGCCCGCTTCAAATCCGACGCCGAGTTCTGGGCCAAACGCGGCACCAGCACCCAGTGCATCGTCGAAGGCATCGACGTGGACGACATCTCCTCCGGCTCGCCCAGCCGCAGCGCCTACGGCATCCCCGAAAACGCCGCTGTGCTTGCCACCGCCGGCCAGGATCTCGATCGCACGATTTCCGAGGAATTCGTCGAGACGATCATCAACGTCCTTCGCTCGCATCCCCACGCCATCTACCTTCTCGTCGGCGAAGCCGATCTCAGTTGGCAAAAGCGGAAGTTTGAATCCGCCGGCGTCGGCAAGCGAATCGGATACGCCGGGCGACGCAAAGATCTCCCCGCGTTTCTACGAATCGCCGATGTCTATGTCGCAGAATTCCCCTCAGCCGGCTCCGTGGGCATTCTCCAGGCGATGTCCGTCGATCGCCCCGTCGTCGCCATCGCCGGCGGCGAAGGCGCCAGCATCGTCGGCGAAGAGGGCACCACTTCTGACTCCTCCGCCTTCGTCGAACGTCTCAGCAAACTAATCCGCGAGCCCGCCCAGCGCAGCAAAATCGGCAAATCAATGCGCCACCGCGTCGAGCAGCAGTTCGCATTCAGCCAAACCGCCCGCGCCATCGAGCAAATCTGCGAGCAATCCCTCCAGCGCCGCGGAAACAGCAACTCCCCCTTCGCGCAGGCGGCATGAGATCGCTAACGGCTCAATCAAACGCTTGCGATTTAGCACTCTTCGCAAAACCGCAAGCGTTTTTTCATGCGCCCATGCTAGAATCAAATCGATGAATCGCTTGGCCACCCTTCTCATCCTCACCCTTCCTGCCATCACATTCGGCGCCACCACCCAACCCGCTGCCACCCAATCCATCGAGCAACAACTCGCCGGGCACAAACAACAGGAGCAGCAGGAATATCTGAAGGGCTTAGACGGCCTGCCGGAGTTAAAGCTCCCAAACGATCAGATCAGCGACATCTTCGTGCTGTCGATCGAAAACGACAACCTGGCGATCGATCCAAAGCTGGACAAAACAGAATTGCAGATGCAATGCCACGTGAAGGGCCTCGTCGGACCTTGCTCAGTATTCGCCTTCACCGAACGTAACGCACCCGACGGCGGAATCATGGGATTGCAATTTTCCCATCGCGATTTCAGTCGCCCTGATGAAATTTTTCGCCAGACCATGCTCTTCGGCCATGCCGATTCTTTGCAAATCTCAATGGATCTGGATGGCCTGGTGCAAAGCAAAAGCGTCTCGCTCATTGAAGATCATAATCCCGAAGATCCCGCAGAGGCAGTCCGATTGACTGCCGAGTTGATCGACCCCGCAACCGATGAATTGCTCGCCCAGTACACCCTCGCCGCCCCGACATTCCGCGAGCTGCGTCATCGATATCCCCGCCAAACACAGGAATTCGTCGTCCCAATTCTTCGCGATCTGCAAACCCAAACCATCCTCGCGCCCGATCCCCACGTCGCCTGCCAGGTGCTTCAAACTCAGTTCAAAGCCGATGAAAAATTGCAGAAGCAAATCAACACAGCCCTGGCAAAATTTGATTCCGACCGCTTCCAGGATCGCGAGCAGGCGGCAAAAGATTTAGACAAGCTCGGCGAGCCCGCAGCCATGGCCCTGATGCACGCCAATCGCCAAAACTGGTCCATCGACCGCTCCTCCGGCGTCGACGCTTTCCTCGCCTCTTACAAACCGATGACTCCATCTCAAATCGCCGAGCTGCGCGACAACCCGATTTTTTTGCTCGATTGCCTCTACAGCCAGGACTCCCAAACCCGATCCGCCGCCGCCAAAAAACTTGAAGACCTCTCCCATATCAAAATCGACCCCACCCTCACCGGCCCCGCCCGCGAGAATTTGATCAATACGATTTATGCCCGAATCTATAAACCCCTGCCCGCCACCCAACCCTAAACTGGCTCATTCCCCTTAAGCGCCGCCTCCAGCGTATCGTACGTCTCCAACACCGTATGCAGCCGTGCAATTTCCAACGCATCCCGCACGCGCGATGGAGATGCCGTGGCCACTCGCACCTTGCTATTCTGCAACTCCATCCGCCGATGAAACCCCATCAGCACCCCAATCGCCCGGCTTGCAATAAAATCCAGCGACGTGAGATCAAGGATCACCAGCGGTATCCGATCTGAAGCAATGCTCGTCAGCTCCGCCTCCAGCCGCGCAACATGGCTAAGCCCGGCATCGCCCGTCACAAACACGATGGCCCGATTGCCCGTCCGGATCGACTGTACATCCAACTCGTTCTCCACCAGCGTCTCCCTTTGACATCCCTGCTCTTCTCGCGTGCGACCATGTCGGCGTGTAGCCGGCAAGCATGCTCGCCGCTTTACCATCCCAGCGCAACCCCCCCCGAAGTCTAAACCCACCACAACATTTCACAATCCATCTTTTAACGACAAATCCCCGTTTTTCAGGTTATCGGACCTTCCCCGCCCCTACCGTTTACGCAGATTACTCAAGTTGCAACACCACCCCACCGATGGTTAAATGGGTAATCTGGTAAAACAAGGAAAGAACGACTGGACAATCTGGCAAGAATTTAGGGTTGGAAGGGAAAGCTATGAAAAGCGTATTCACTACCGGCGAGGCGGCGGAGATCTGCAAGGTCTCGCAGCAAACCATCATCCGATGCTTCGATAGCGGCCGGCTTCGCGGCTTCCGCGTCCCCGGCAGCCGTTTCCGTCGCATCCCCCGCGACGCCCTGATCGCATTCATGAAAGACAACGGCATCCCTCCCGATGCACTCGATAGCGGCAAAACCAAGATTCTCGTGGTCGATGACGACCCCGAAATTGTGGAATTGTTCGTCGACGTGCTGGAGCGCGATGGCCGATTTGAGGTCAAAACCGCCTCCACCGGCTACGACGCGGGCATCCAGACCAAGGAATTCATGCCCGACCTGATTATCCTGGACTACATGCTCCCGGACATCAACGGCAACGTCGTCTGCCAGACCATCAAGAGCAAGCCCGAATTCGAGCACACCAAGGTGATCATCGTTTCCGGCGTCGTCAATCAGGACGAAATCAACGACCTGCTCAAGGCCGGCGCGGATGAATTCATCAAGAAACCCTTCAATATCGAGAAGGTAATTGAACGAATCAGCCAATTGCTGACGGTCTGAATGGCCGATAAATAAATAAGAGTCCGGTTAAAAGCCCAGGGATCGCCATCCCTGGGCTTTGCCACACCAAGAGACGAATGTCCGATGCCCGTGAAAAGCGCGTTGAGTTGATCCTCCAGCAACTGGACGAACTCCCCACGTTGCCTGCGGTCGCCGTACGCGTACTCGAAGTCACCGGCAGCGAATCCAGCGACGCCAAGGAAGTCGTCCGCCTGATCGAATCCGATCCCGCCCTCACCGCACGCATCCTTCAACTGGTTCACCGCGCCGACGTTGGAGTTCACGGCGAAGTCACCACCGTCGATCGCGCCGTCGTGCTGCTCGGCTTCGAAGCCGTTCGCAGCGCCGTCCTGGCGATCTCGGTTTTTGAAACCTTTCGCGAATCCGATAAACCCCTCTCTTCGCAATTCAGACGCGATGAATTCTGGAAACACTGCGTCGCCGTCGCCTGCGCCGCCGAATTGATCGCCGCCACGCTGCGCGATTCCGCCATCCAACCCTCCGAAGCCTTCGTCTGCGGCCTGCTTCACGACCTCGGCAAAGTCGCCCTCGACGCCGCACTCCCCAAAAGCTACAGCCGCGCCGTCGAAGCCGTTGACCTGCTCCGCGGCAACATCGCCGACGTCGAGCGCACCGTCATCGGCCTCGATCACATGGTCGTCGGCAAACGACTGGCCGAACAATGGCAATTGCCCATCAACATGCGCGATTGCATCTGGCTCCACGGCCAAACCCCCGGCGCCCTGCCGCCTAGCGTCGCCAATCCAAAACTCGTCAATCTCGTAACCCTCGCCGACATGGTCGCACGCGAAATGCACCTCGGTTACAGCGGCAATTTCACATTTCCTATCTCCAAGCAGATTTTGTGCGATTCGATCGGCCTGTCTCGCGAACAACTCGAAGCAACACTGCTCAAGCTCATCGATCAAATCGAGCCCCGCGCCATCGCACTGGGTTTAAACCAGGCCAACGCCGGCGAGCTCTATCGCTCTGCCCTTTCACAAGCAAACAAAGAGCTTGGCCGGGTCAGCGGCCAGCTCGCCTCCAAGAATCGCAGACTTGCGATCCGCGCAAAATTCTTCGATGCCCTCAGCCAATTCCAAGGCGAATTGCGCCCCGACGCCCCGCCCCAGGAAGTCCTCCGCGCCATCGGCCAAACCGCCGTCGATGTGCTCGACGTAAACGAAGTCGCCATCTTTTCCCTCCCACCCGCACGAGATTATGCGGACGCGGTTTTGATCGACCGCACCGGAGAAGTCTTTGAAACCTCAATGATCGATGTCGATCCTAAACCGCAAGCAACCGGGGCAACCGCCACCGCCCCTGGCGCCATCGCAAAAGAACCCAGCGATGGTCCGGTACAATCCGCCGGCCCCCAAATCGAATGGTTTTTATCGGCTATCTCCCCCCGACTTTCCGGCGAACATCGTTTCTGGATTTGCCTCGAAACCGACGGCCGCTGCATCGGCGGCGTCGTCTGGGGTGCCGCAGCAGGCGAATCCCAACGTCTCAGCCCGCAAACGCAGGAATTGTTGGCCCTCGCCGGCGGCTGGAGCCTCGCCCTCCGCACCACCCAGATTCGCGATGAAGCCAAAATCCTCGCCGAACAGCTCGCCGAGGCCAATCGCCAACTCCAAACCGCCCAAAACGAAATCTTGCGATCCCGCACCATCGTCACCGTCGGCGAGATGGCCGCCGGCGCCGCCCATGAAATGAACAATCCCCTGGCAGTAATTTCCGGCCGCTCTCAACTGCTCGCCACGCAATTAACGGACGTCAAACAGAAGACCGCCGCCAAGGTCATCCACGACCAATCCCAACGCCTCAGCGACATCATTACTGAGCTCATGAAGTTCGCTAAACCCACTCCTCCGAAGCTCTCCATTATTGACGCTTCTGAATTGGTGAATAAGGCTTTACACGAAGCTAAGGTCGCCAACGATCCGGTCGATAGAAGCATTGAAGTGACATTCGGCGACGTGCCGCTGGTGAATGTGGATTACCTACAGGTCACCGCCGCAATGGCCGAAGTCATTGGCAACGCGATCCAGGCCACCGATCCGAAAGATGGCCAGATCGACATCCACGCAGGCTTCGATCCGTACTCGAACCGCGTGGCGATCGTTGTCCAGGACAATGGCAGCGGAATGGATGAACCCACTCTGAAAAGAGCGTTCGATCCATTCTTCAGTGCCAAGCCCGCCGGGCGTCGGCGAGGCATGGGACTGGCCAAAGCCCTGCGATGGGTTGAATCCAGCGGCGGATCCATCCGCCTGGAAAGTCACCTCGGACAAGGAACCAGGACCCTAATCCTGCTTCCCGCAATCCGAAGCGACACCAAGGACCAACCCGCGATGCAACGAAAACAAGCGTAAGCGTGTAGCGGCGAGCTTGCTCGCCTTTCAGGAGTTTGGGAGAGGAGAAAAGATGTCCCCGACCGCAATCGCCACAAAAAAGCGCGCGAGCAAAGCAGTTCCCCGGTTGCTCGTCGTCGATGACGAGTCCGATCTCGTGGAGATGCTCCGCGACGTCGTCGGCAAGAAGATCGACTGCAAGATCCTCTCCGCCGGCGACCTCGATGAAGCCCGCCGCATCATCTCCAAGGAGCAGGTCTCCCTGCTCGTAACCGATCTCCACCTGCCCGGCGGCGACGGCATGTCGCTCCTGCCCGAGCTTTACGAAAGAATTCCAACCGCCAACGCGATCGTCATCACCGGCAAACCAACCGTGAACGGCGCCATCAACGCGATGCGCGCCGGCGCCGCCGACTATCTGCCCAAGCCCTTCTCGGCCGAGCAGATCGTCGATCGAATCAGCAAAGCCCTTCAGCGGCAAGCCGCCGCTGCCAAAACCGAAAAACGCCTCGATCGCCTGCGCGATGCCGTCCGTCGATTAAATATCTCGCGCCGAATGGTCACCAAAAAGGTTGATCTGCTCTGCAACGATCTGGTGGCCGCCTATGGCGAACTCTCTCGCCAGTTCGACGACGTCCGCAATCAAGAAAGCTTCCGAAAACTGTTAGGCGAAGCGAACGACCTCGAGCAATTGCTCTGCCACGCGATGGATTGGCTCCTTCGCAAAACCGGCTACTGCAACGTCGCCGTCTGGCTCGCGTCGGAAGAAGAAGGCTATCAGCTCGGCGCGTACATGAAGTACACCGTGCCCGGCGAAGACTCGCTCACCAACGCCATGCGCAGCGGCATCGTGCCAATGGCAGTGAAAGATAACCTGGTGCATTTCAGCGCCGAGCAGGCCGAGCAAAATCTCACGCCCGCCGAATTGCAGCACATGAAGGATCAAACCGTGATGGCCGTCAACTGCACCTACCTCGGCGAATCCCTCGCCGTGCTCGTGCTCTTTCGCGACGACCGTTCCCCCTTCACCGAAGAAGACAGCACGATGCTCAAGGCCATCAGCAGCATCTTCGCCACCTCGCTCGCCGGCATGGTCCGCCGCGAAGACGACGGCAGCGACGACGACGAAACCGGCGGCCTGCTCGAAGACGAATCCTCCGACGGCGAAAAACCCAAACGTCGTGAAAAGAACAACGACGCCGACTGGTGGAAACGCGGCGAATCCCCGCCATTCTAAATTCGAATGACGAAACCAGAAATCCGAATAAATGACGAAGTCCGAATGACGAATTAGACGTTATTCGGATTTCGTCATTGGTCATTCTGGCTTTGGTCATTGGTCATTCATTGGTCATTCTGGTTTGGT
>DATAPK010000579.1:0-5685 GCA_036265245.1 Tepidisphaeraceae bacterium
GATTTACAATCGATTGGATCGCCGCCCCGAGCAGCGCGATTTTCCGTATTGCCTGGAACACAATCTAGGCGTGCTCGCGCGCGTCCCGCTGGCGAGCGGATTCTTAAGCGGGAAGTACAAACCCGGCGCGCGGTTCGAGAAAAACGATGTTCGCGGCGGCCACAAGCAGGCGGAGCTGGATGCCAAGCTCCGCGAAGTCGAAAAAATCCAACGCGAAGAAGTCCCGCCCGGCGTGAACATGGCCGAGTGGGCGCTGGCCTGGTGCCTGCAACATCCGGCGGTTTCGTGTGTGATACCAGGGTGTAAAGATGTCGAGCAGGTAAAAACCAACGCCCGGGCGGCGAATCTTGAGATGGTTAAAATCGATCATCCGCAGGCTTGCCGATGATTCCACAAACCAGTGACATCCAATGCATTCAATGTCGATATCCGCTACGCGGGCTGGAAAATCATCGGTGCCCGGAATGTGGGCGGGATTTTGATCCGTATGATCCGCGCACAGTTTATTCGCCGAGGCACCGGCGAATATTTTGGCAATTGTTGGTCGTTCCCACGGCTGCTTGGGTATGCATTGTTGTGGCGGTGCATGTTGGATTGCTTCATCTATGTGAGACGCGAGATGCCCGGCTGAAAAACCTGATTTTTCTCGGCCCCGCCATCCTTGCCGGATGGGCTGGGCGAGCGCTGGTCCGCATATGGAATCTAGGGGCTCATGCGGATCCTGCGTGGCGCTCTGAACGAGCTTTTGCAATCTGTAGTTGGGTCGTAGGAATTTCGTTTCTATTCATCGGCTGCGGCGGATACCGCGATTGGAGTTGTCCGCATGGATGGGCGCGCGGGCTTGGGCCTGTCGGTGTGGCATATAGTGCAGTCGGAGGCCCTTGTCGAAATTACGTTCCCAATCTTCAACGCTTTCATGTTACTGGGAACTGGTATGTCTGGTTCGACGGGGATCTGGGGGAATACTGATACCATTTCTATTCTACGAGATCACAATCCCCACCGCCCCCATCATCGCCCTCGCCTTCACCAGCGTCTCCTCATACTCCGCCGCCGGCTCCGAATCCGCCACGATACCCCCTCCGACGGGAATATAAATCCTTCCCTTCGCCGCGATCATCGTACGAATCGCCACGTTGAACTCGATGTGCCCGTCGTTCCCGATAAACCCAATCGCCCCGCAATAAGGCTCGCGGCACGTCGGCTCCAGCTCATCAATTATCTCCATCGCCCGAATCTTCGGCGCGCCTGTCACACTGCCGCTGGGAAAGGTGGCCCGCAGCAAATCCACCAGCGTCACCTCGTCGCGAAGCATTCCCTCGATCGTCGCCACGCCGTGATAAACGGTCGGATGCGCTTCAATTTCTCTGGGCGTGGTCACGCGCACGCTCCCAATCTCGCAAACTCTCCCCAGATCGTTCCGTTCCAGATCGACGATCATGTTCAACTCAGCTTGATCCTTCTCACTCCTGCGAAGCGCCTCTTCCATCCCCACCCCACGCGGCCGCGTCCCCTTAATCGGTCGCGTAACCACCCGCCGCTTGCGGCTTGGCGGATCAGTAACCACCCGCAAAAACAACTCCGGCGAATTACAAATCAGCGCATGATCCCCATATCCCAGATACCCCCCAAACATCGCCCCCGCCTCCCGTTGCAGCCGTGCGTAAATCTTCCAGGGCGCTTCTCTCAACCCCGCACTAAAACGCTGCGATAAATTCACCTGAAACACATCCCCCGCCCCGATGTACTCAATCGCCCGCCGCACCGCGCGCTCATATTCCGCGCGAGTGAAATTGCAGGATAAATTTTCGTTTCCCAATCCAATAGAATCTTCAAATTGAATCGGCGGCAAATCCTCCGAGCGCGGCAAGGTCACGCGATAGACCACATTCTCCGCCCGATCCATCGCCCAAACTCGGTCGTGATAAGTAAACTCAAACAGCGGCAATCCCAGATCATCCTGCGCCCGCCCGGGCAATTTCTCGAAAACCCGCCCAAACTCGTAGCTGATCCATCCAATCCAGCCGCCCTTAAATGGTGGCCCGGACGTCGGTGAAATCCGATGAAATCGCCCCATCCATTGAATCGCCTCCAGCGGATCGTGCCATTTTTGCACGACCCCGCCGGCATTGGAAAGCGTCGTGACGCGATCCGCATCACAGCGAATTTGCATCAACGGCGCGTCGGCGACGTAGCTCCACCGGTTCCATTCATTGATCGCCCCAGCCGACTCCAATCGAAACTCCTGCGCCGACGCGATCGCCGGCAAACTCTTCAAATCGGATTGGATGACTTCAATCTCGGCCACGGCCTGACAGTGTAGCCGCCTTTGTTTGCTCGCGGCAGCGGATTGGAATAGGTTTATGGCGCATGTCAGCCTGGCGGAGAGAAAAATCATCGGGCCAGACGCTCGGCACCACGCTCTTTGCGCTCATCGCGATCGCCATGGTGATCGTGTTGACGCTTGCCCCCGGCTGGGGCCGAAAATCCGCCCAGCAAAACAGTACAAAAAAACCCGTCGAAATCTGGGATTGGAACATCGCCGCGATGAGCCTTGACAGCCTCATCCCAAAATTTTCCGCCCAGCACCCTGATATCAATGTCTTCGTCACCCGCAACGGCACCGCGATCGAATCTCGCCTGCTTCTATCCCTGGCCGCGAATACCGGCGCGCCCGATATCACCGCGTTGCAGGATACGCAAACGCCTCGGTTCACCGAGACCAAGCGTCTGCTCGATCTCACCAGCCGGGCCGAAAAATATAAATCCGACTTTCCCGCCGCCGCGTGGAACCTTTGCATGTCCGACGGCAAACTTTACGCGATGCCCTGGGACATCGGCCCCTGCGCCATCTTCTATCGCCGCTCGATCTTCAAGCAATACAACATCGATCCCGACACGATTAAAACCTGGGATGACTACATCGCCGTCGGCGTCAGGCTGCGCGATGAATCGCACGGCACGATCCAGATGCTTCCGCTTTCCGCCGCCGATCTCATTCCGTCTTTTGAGATTTGGATGCAGCAAAACGCCGGCAGCATTTTCGACGCTCAGGGCCGGTTGATTTTGTGCTCGCCTCAAAATGTCGAAGTGCTGGCGATGATGCGCAAGATGCTCGATGCGAAGATCACCGCCTCCTTCAAAATCTTTTCGCCGGAATATTTTGGTTCCTTCGCCAGCGGCAAAGTCGCCAGCTTTCCCATCGCCGCGTGGATCATGCAGGACATCAAAGACTACGCTCCCGCCACCGCCGGCGACTGGGGTCTTTTCCCGCTGCCCGCTTTTCGTCCAGGCGGCATTCGTGTCAGCAACCTCGGCGGCTCAACACTTGCCATCCCCGCGCAATGCCCCAATCCGGATGCGGCGTGGGAGTTTATTCAATATGCGATGTGCACGGTTCCATCGCAGGTTGCGATCTATCGTGATTACGGCATCTTCCCAGCCTATCTCCCGGCATTGAAAGATCCGTTTTTCGACGAGCCCGTTCCGTTTTTCGGCAATCAAAAGGTCAACCGGCTCTTTGCGACCGATATCGATAAGATTCCGCCGCTGGTCTACAACAGCGATTGGGCCGACGCCGAGCGAATCCTGCGAGAGCATCTGGGTCACTGGGCCGACAGCAAAGAGGATAGCCGCGAGATGCTTCGCGACGCCCAGAATGAAATGGCACGAAAATTCGATCGCCAGATCGCCCCTCAGGCAGAAGGAGCGGCCGATCGATGAATCTTCCGCTCCGCCAGCGCGTCTGGAATTATCGCCACTTTTATCTTTTCATTTCGCCGTTTTTTATTCTCTTCGCCGTCTTCGGTCTTTATCCGATCCTCTTCTCGCTTTATCTCAGTCTCGTTAAATGGAACGGCCTGACCGACCGCGTCTTTGTCGGCCTCGAAAATTTCAGCAAACTCTTCCACGATCCTTATTTCTATCACGCGCTCTGGAACACGCTCGTCATCGGCGTCTATCACATCCCGCCGATGTTCGTCGGCGGGTTTCTGCTCGCGGTTTTGCTCAACAAGCAGACTATTAAGCTGCGCGGCATCTTCCGCGCCGCCGTCTTCGTCCCCTGCATCACGCCCACCGTTGTCATCGCGATTGTTTTTCTGACCCTCTTCGGCACCGAGCTAGGCGTCGTGAATTATTTCCTGGGTTTCCTCGCTCATCTGGTTCACCTGCATTTCACGCCCATCCGCTGGCTCGATAGCGAATCGCTTTCCAAAGTCACCGTATCGATTCTCCTGGTCTGGCGATGGACGGGTTACAACACCGTGCTGATGCTCGCCGGCATGCAAGGCATCCCCGAAGAGCTTTACGAAGCCGCCACCATCGACGGCGCCAGCAAATTGCAACGGATGTGGCACATCACCGTGCCGCTGCTGCGTCCCACGTTGATTTTCTGCTCAGTGACTTCGCTGATCGGCACGGTCTATATGTTTGACGAAGCCTGGGTGCTGACCATGGGCGGCCCCGGTGATTCTGCCACGAACTTCGGCGTTTATCTCTTCAACGAAGGCTTCACCGATTTCCGCTTCGGCTTCGCCTCCGCCGCGGCGTATAGCGTGGCCGCGGTTGTTTTTGTCCTCTCGCTGATTCTCCTGAGGACGGGAAAGAGGGGAGCCCACTAATGCCAACCCCGCCCGCACAATCCGTCCCTCTGGGCTACCTCTCCAAGCCGCCTCTCCAGCCGCGTATCTCCGCGCGCAAGCAGGGAAATATTTGGGGATCGATTTGGATTTATCTGCTCCTGATCCTGATCGCGGCGGTTTTTGCCGCGCCGTTTTACTGGCTGTTTGTCTGTTCGATTTCCACGCGAGATAAGATTTTTGCGCTTCCGCCGCACGTGATTCCCGTGCCCCCCGTCTGGGAAAATTTCAGCGACGTTTTCAAGCAAACCACGCTTTTCCGCGCGTTTCTCAACTCGACGGTCATCGCCCTCGCTCACGTTTCGGTCGCTTTGGTGCTTTGCTCGCTCGCGGGATATGCGTTTGCCAAATTTCCCAAAGCGCCGGGCAATCGCTGGCTCTTCGCGGCCGTGCTTGCCACGATGATGATCCCCGGCGCGGTGACGATGATCCCCGTCTTCGTCGTCCTCGCCCGCCTGCATCTGGTCAATACTTACTGGGCGATGATCCTCCCCGGCGCCGCCAGCGCCTTCGGCATCTTTTGGATGCGGCAATACATCATCTCGAATGTCCCCGACGACCTGCTCTCCGCCGCCCGCATCGACGGCTGCGGCGAGTGGGGCATCTACTGGCAAATCGTCCTCCCCGTCATCCGCCCGGCCCTTGGCGCGCTGGGCATCCTCCTGCTGATCGGCTCGTGGAACAACCTGATGTGGGCCTTCATTGTGCTGCGCAGCGAAGATATGTACACGCTGCCGCTGCTGATCTATCTTTTGAACGGCGAAGACCGAACGCCTTATGGAATGCTGATGGCGGCGGGCCTGCTCGCAACACTGCCGCTGGTGATCGCGTTTTTGTTTTTCCAGAGGTCGTTTATTTCGGGAATCACGGCAGGAGCGGTGAAGAGCTGAGACCAATTTATCCGGCGATTTGTTTAGCTTGCCTTCCGCCAGACTTTCACCTCTTTCAATAAACGTCCTGCGAGGCGATCTCGTTCGACATCCAAATCATAAGCAGTTTGAAGATTGAGCCAGAAGCGGTCCGTCGTTCGGAAAAACCGGGCGAG
>DATAPK010000580.1:0-6722 GCA_036265245.1 Tepidisphaeraceae bacterium
GTGCCGACGGATCCCTCAACGCAGCCTCGTCTTCGGGGGACGATCGCGCTCGTGTTGCAAAAGCATTTTACCGTGCCTGCCCTGGCGTAATGAAAATTATCACCCGAGCGCATTTGAGCGTCACCCATCGAAATAGGCCTGACGGCGGCACATTTGCAGCGAGCGCCAGGGACCCGAACCATGTCAATGGGCGCGCGACGCCACCAGCGAAACCGTCGTCAAACGCCGTAAATGATAATGGCCCGGCTCTTTCGGCGGGTCAATTTGCAGTTGGACTCACCGAGAGCCGGCGGCAGGGGTTCCTGCCAATTGCGGCCGGACGCTCCGAAAACGCTTCGGGACTTCCTCAGCGCGCTACTTCGGAAAGGGAGATCATTATTTTCTATTGCATCAAGGGACGCGGGTGGTGCGAGGTCGAGGAGAAACGACACGAAGTCCTGCCGGGTCAGCTGCTGGTGATGCCCGCCCAGGCGCGGCGCACCTACGGCAGTTATTGGGACGGTTCGTGGAGCCTCATCTGGATTCAGTTAGCGGCAATAAACCTGGATGCCTTCGCTTCGGAATTGAGTGCAGCGCCGCAGATATTGAGCCTTGGAACTTGTGAGAAAGCACACATGGTGGCTCTGTTTCAAGAAGTATTGCAAGCGCTCGAAACGCCCTGTCCACAGCGCTTGTTACAAGTTTCGCAAAGAGCAATGCATTTGCTAAACACCCCGATCTCGAACCACCAGGAGAGCTGGCTGACCGAGACGGATAGCGCCGGGAAGATCGCGCGAACTGTTGATTACATGAAGCAGCACCTGAATGAGCCGTTGCGCGCGGCTACTCTCGCCGGAGTCGCGAAGATGTCCCTGCCGCACTATTTCGCTCTGTTTAAGCGGGTGGTGGGCAGCAGTCCGATTGATTATTTGATCAGACTTCGGATGGAGCATGCCCGCCGATTGCTTGCGGAAACCTCATGGAGTGTGAAAGAAGTCGCAGTGTCGCTCGGTTACGATGATCCGCTTTATTTTTCGCGCGTGTTCAAATCAATCAATCAGACGGCTCCGAGCGATTTCCGAGCGAGAAAGAGAGACGGAAATGGCGGATAGAATTTTCCATTCGAAACATAGAATACTCCATTGCACGTTGGGGCATTTGTTGTCATCCTGAACTAAATTAGCCCGTCCCAAACAACGAGACAACACGAGCGTTTTAGACCTCTTGCTTCAAGATGTTCCAGGAAGCTTTGCTCCGAACAGCTAGTCGGCCAGTAGTAAGTAAACAGCCAACCCAAAAAGTCCGCTTCACCCCCCTATGAAAACAACAACCAAAATCCTTCGAACTATCCTCGCATTGTCTGGTTGTCTGGCTGCGACATCAGCCTTGAGCCAGACGACCTATGTTTGGACCAATCAAAACCCCAAACAGCTAATCGGGTCCGGCGCTGCGGATTTTAATCAGGGCACCAATTGGACGATCCGTGGCCCCGCCGGCACCGGGGGTAGCGACGCAAATGGTGTGCCGAGGCCTGATTTTCAGGATGGCGCGACCTGGGGCGACGAAATGCTTTTTGACGGCCAAACGACAGGTCCCGTCATTGCAAGCCAAGACGGCGGCTCCCAGGCTAATGGAGGCGGTTCCGGGCAACCGTACGGACTGAGAATTCATTTGACCGCGAATCAAACGGCGCCGGTCACAGTTTACACTCTGGCCAGCGTTTCGGGCGGAATGAGAATGAATTATTTCGCGATTGATGCCGGGGCCGGAGGGTTCAATTTGGGGAGTAACAGTGCTACGACTGTCCTGGATATTGTCGGGGGCGTTCTCAACGGACAGATCTGCGGTTTCACCAACAATTCAGCCACGACGGCCGTAATTAATCCCGATGTGCGATGGCGCATGGGCGGTGCCGGCTCTCATCCTCACATTTTTACCGGCTCAGGAAATTGGATCGTCAATAACCACATGAGAAGCGCCAACCAATCGGCGATACAGGTGGAGAAATTTGGTCCTGGCACGATGACCTGGATTGGCACGAACGTGGGCCTGCAGAGTGCCAACTGGGGGGACCAGCTCGGCACTCCGATCATAATTGGGGAAGGCACCATGATCTGGAAGACTTCCGATCTTGTCAGTGCGCCCGGTTCCGGCAACCCGAACATCGTCCACAACGGGACACTGTGGAAGTACGACGTCCAGCCAACACCGGGACTTGTCACTGGGCCGGGACAGGTGCTGGGCAATATTTCTGGCGCTGGCCCGTTTGAGATACACGCCGGCACGCTCACTTTCGGAGGCGCAAACACTTTCAGTGGCAACATCAACCTTTCGGGTGGCGAGTTGATCGCGGGCAGCACTGAAAACGTTGGCGTTTCAGGCCCGCTCGGTCAGGGCGGCACTATTTCATTCAACGGCGGCACACTCGGATGGAGCCTGGCCAATGCGTTCGATTACTCGTCACGGTTCAGCACAGCTTCCGGCCAGGTGTATAACCTGGATACCGGCGGTGCGAGCCCGACATTCGCGACGGGCTTGAGCAGCACTGGCGGAACGCTCAACAAACTCGGTGGTGGAACTCTCACGCTTGCTGGCCCCAGCACCTACACTGGGCCGACTACCGTCGCCGCTAACGGCGGTCTCGTCTTCCAGGGCACCAAGTCCGGCAATGCCGATATCACGGTCGCCGATACCGGGACTCTCGGTGTGTTTGAAAATGATTCCCAGGTCACGCCCAACACACTCACCCTGGGCACAAGCACTGGCGTAACTTTGGAATTCAATAACGTGACCAACCACGCAACAGCGACGCTCGCGCCGAATAACCTGGTATCAGCCGGCTCGGTGACCATTAACGTCAATAGCGGCCGGTTCACCTTGATTGGCGAAACTTTTCCGTTGCTGAAGTGGACCAGCGGCTCGGCCCCGGCAACCACCCTTGGCTTTTTGGCCGGCGCGGGCGGTCACCTCACCACTAACGGCAATCAAATTAACGTTGTCATTGATAATCCTCCTTATATTTGGACGGGCTTGAACAGTTCCATTTGGGATACGCTCACCATCAACTGGGTGCGAAACGCCCTTCCGGCGACCTGGGTCAACGGTAACTTCGCGCTGTTGGATGACTCGAGCACAATTACCAACCTCACGGTCACCGGCATAATCACACCGACGAACGCAACGATCAACAGCAGTGAGCCTTATGCCATCACCAACAGCCCTGGAAATGTCCTCGGTGGCGGCGGCGGTTTGACCAAGAGCGGCAACGGTTCGCTCGTTCTGCCGGGCGGCGCAAACACTTACACGGGCGCCACGACGCTCGGCGGAGGCGTGTTGGGTATTAACGTGTTGGCCAACGGTGGCTTGGCCAGTGATATTGGCGCGGCCAGTAGCGCCGCCGGCAATATCGTCTTCAGCGGCGGCACGATGCTCTACGCCGGCCCTGGCACGGGTGTCGATCGCTTGTTCACGGTCGGACCCGGCGGCGGCACGATCGACAACGAAGGCTTCGGGCAACTCGCCTTCACTAACACCGGCTCACTCGGGATGAGTGGTAACGGGCCTCGCAGCCTGACCTTGACCGGCCCCGGGTTCGGCGGCGGCGATACGCTGGCGTGCAATATTACGAACCATCCTGCCGGAACTGCGCTAACCAAGAGCGGCGCGGGGCTATGGATTTTGACCGGAACCAACACTTATGCCGGTGGAACAACACTCCTCCAGGGAAGCTTCCAGGTCGGCACGGGCGGCACCGGCGGTGCTCTGGGCAACGGTGACATTTCAACCGCCAGCGGCACATCCATCGACTTCCAACGCTCGGGCTCTCTGCTTGTCCCCGGCTCCATCGACGGCGGCGCAAGCGTTACCGTAGACAGCACCGGCACGGTAATTCTCGCCAATAACAACGGCTATACCGGCGGCACGACCATCAATACCGGCACGCTACAAGTCGGCAACGGCGGTGGCACTGGCTCCTTGTTTGTCAACGGCGCCATTGTTGACAACAGCCTGCTGGTCTTCAATACGGCGGGTTCGTTCACCTATCAGGCTGCGGGCATCATCAGTGGCTCTGGCAATGTGATCTTTCAAGGTGGCGGCCTCATCAAAGCCGTCGGCGCCAACAGTTATGCGGGCTGGACCCGAATTGACGCGAACACGACGCTCTTCTGTCGCGAAGGTCAGGATGGTGCCCTGGCCAGTTCGGCCATAACCAACAATGGGACGCTGCGAATTGTCGAACAGAATACCCCCGGCTTCACATATGGAGGCCCAATCTCCGGGTCCGGCAGAGTGCAAATCGGCGCCAACAATGTCAACGTCGGCGTCGTGACCCTCACTGGAACCAACACTTATACCGGTAACACTTTCATCGGCGACAACCAGCTTCTCCTTGGCGACAACCTCAACCCGGGCGCGGGCGCAATCGCCGGAAACGTGCAGTTCGTCAACAACTTCACCATTGGCCAGGACAACCCTCGGACTCTCACCTTTAGCCGTCCTGATGACTTCACATTTGGCGGTACGATCACCACTAATTTTACGTCGCCTCAGGTCAACCAGGGCATCGTTCAGCAAAGTGGCAGCGGTACACTGACCCTCACCGCCAATAATACCTACGGTAGCGGCACGGTCGTCGCCGCCGGCTTCCTCGTCATTGGCAACGGCGGTTCGAGCGGTTCCGTCGGTTTCGGTCCCGTCGCACTCAATAGCGGCAATCCGCTGGTTATTAATCGCTCCGGCAATCTCACCATCGGGGACAACGTCAGTGGATTTGGCGCTGACGTGGTGATTAAGGGCGGCGCTACCGTCACGCTAAACGGCACCAACAATACCTATTCCGGAGCCACCACCGTCAGCAACGGCACCCTGGTCGTTAAAGGTACTAACGCTACCAGTTCCACCCACGTTTACGTCGGCGGGCTCGCTGGTGGAGGTACGTTCACCGCCGGACCGGTCACGCTTGAACCAGGTACGACACTCACGGCAAACGGTTCCGTCGCGCCTCTCACGATCATGAGCGACTTCACTGACAATGCCTCGGCGATGACCTTCGAGATCAACAAGTTGGCTTCGCCCGCGAACGACTCTGTCAACGTTACAGGCACGCTGGCTCGGACCGCTACCGGAGGAACGCTCACGGTGAAGAACCTCGGCCCGAACACCCTGGTGCCGGGAGACAAGTTCACGCTGTTCAGTCAACCGTTGCCGAACGGCGCGTCGATAACCGTCGGCGGTGCCCGCGCGACCTGGCTCAACAATCTGGCAGTGGACGGCAGCGTCACTGTCGACACCCTGATTACCACCCGTCCGAACCTGAACTTCACCTCCACCACCACGAACATCCAGTTCTCCTGGAGCGACCCTTTCAACAGCTTCAAACTCCAGGCCCAGACTAACAGCATCAATGTCGGCGTCAGCACCAACTGGGCAGATTATCCGGGCGGCGCCGCCAACCCGATAACGGTGCCCATTGTTAAAACCAACGGAACGGTCTTCTACCGGATCGTTTCGATTCCCTGAGCAGAGCCTTACGCGGCTTAACTACAGGCCGAATGAAATTGCGCTAAAGAGCGAAACACCGAGTGGGTGGCGATCAACCGCCACCCACTCAATGAAAAGTAACGGCGGTCTATTTATCTTGGGTAACCGAATCGAATGTCCGCACTCTATCACCGCGAAAGGCACGTCTCCCGGGGCTTCACATTGATCGAACTCTTGGTCGTCATCGCGATCATTGCCATCCTTGCGGCGATGCTGTTGCCGGCACTCTCCAAGGCTAAATTTCGCGCCAAAGTCATCAATTGCACCTCCAATTTCAAGCAATGGGGCGTCATGGCCTCGATGTATGCCATCGATTCCAAAGATATCCTGCCCGGCGCGACCTTTTTCCCACTCGGCGCGGGCGGCAATCCGTGGGACATCGGCATTGATTTCACCCCCGCTGTGGCGGGTTACGGACTGACCGTGCCGATGTGGTTTTGCCCGGTGCGCGCCGAAGAAACTTCCGCCCAATATGCAGCCGCCAGGACTGTGCTCGGCCACGACTTGAGTAATATTGACGACCTCAATAAATACCTCGCCAGCTACTTCGGCGGTGGCTTCGCCATTATGAATCACAACTTGTGGGTAAATCGTAAACCCAGCATCCCCAATGTCACTGGCTCCCTTCCGGACCCTAACGTCCCGCCGACAGTTGCAAACACAGACCCGGCCAATTATGGCTGGCCAATAAAGACAACCGATCGCGCCTGCGCCTACGTTCCCTTCATCAGTGATGCCTGCTTTTCAGGTTATGCCAACGGCAACGGGGGCGGCGTGAATGTGGAAAACATCAACCTCTCCGGAGCCAACAACGCCGCCGCGCTCGTTTCCGCCAAAAAAACCTCCGGTCATGCCTATAACAAAGTGCTGTCATCGGTTAACTGCACTTATGCCGATGGCCACGTGGCTTCTCATAAAAAGCAAGTAATCCGCTGTGTCTATATCGGTGACAGTAACAGCGGCTGGTTTTACTGACGCGAATGCAAAGACCCTTCAAAGGCGTATTTATGCTAAATGCACTGGAAACCCCTGAGTTCGACCAACCTCGCTCGAGTGGGTTTAGTTTGAATTCTGCGCATGGAGTCTGGCGGCAGGCCCACGATACGCAGCCTCCACTGCGCATCGGCTTAACGATCAGCTACATGAAGGAGCACCTGAGTGAGCCGTTGCGCGCCGCAACGCTCGCAGCGGTCGCGAAGATG
>DATAPK010000581.1:0-4503 GCA_036265245.1 Tepidisphaeraceae bacterium
AACGTTTGGGCTGGCGGGATTGACGTCGATTTTGCGATCTTTTGGGGAGACGATGAGATCCATGTCTTCCATTGGTATCGGGCCCAGGAGAACCTGATCTCCAATGACGAGTGCGCCACCTAAACCGACACGGTTTTTGAAATGGATTTCGATCGGGCCCACATAGGGAACGAGTCGCTTGGTGCCATCGGCGATGGTTACTTCTTTTTGGTCGTATTGTTCCAAACGAAGCTGGATGGCGATGTGTTGAGGGATACACATGTGAACGGCGCCAGTGTATGCCACGGCTTCGACTTCAATAAGTTGTTGATCAGGATAAAGCGGATTGCGAAGGGTAAGCGTCCCACGGCAGAGCCGTGGGCTTTCGGGGGAAATTGGAAGTTCGTCAAAGTTTTGAAGCATAATCTTTTAATGTCGCTTCGAAGGGTTGGGGAGTCCAGCCGAAGGCTTGGGTGAATTTGGTGAGGTCGGTGGTGTTGTCTTCCTGGGACATGATGACTTGGTCGCGGTTGAAGCCGAGGAGGGTGGAGATGGGGGTGGCGGCGAGGAGTTTGGCGAGGGGGAGGGGCATGGAGGCGACCCAGCGGTTGTGGCCGACGACGGCGCGGGAGATGGTTTTGTGGAGCTGGGGCCAGGTGAGTTGGTCGGGGCCGGCGAAGGGGTAGATTTCGCCGATGGTGCGGCGATTTTCGAGCGCGTCGGCGAAGGCGCGGGCGACGTCTTTTACGTAGACGGGTTGGAGCTTGCCGGCGTGTTTGCCGCCGAAGTAGGGCATGAAGAGGAAGGGCGGGGCGGATTTGCGGGACCATTTGGCTTCCATCTGCATGAACTCGCCGGCGGGGCCGTGGATAAGGGAGGGGCGGAAAATGGTCCATTCGAGGCCGCTTGCGCGGAGGTATTCTTCGGCGCGGTACTTGGTTTTGTGATAGTCGCTGACGGCATCGAGGCGGGTGCCGAGGGCGGACATTTGGAGGAAGCGTTTGATGTTGTTGCGGCGGGCGGCGTCGACGACGTTTTTGGTTGCCTGGTAGTGGATCCGTTCGAAGGTTTGGCCGCGCGAGGGGCGCTGCATGATGATGCCGACGAGGTGAATGACGGCGTCGCAGCCTTGCATGGCGTGGTCGAGGGAGGCGGGATTGAAGAGATCGCCGTGGACGGAATGGACGTGGTCGCCGCGGGAGGGGATGTCGCGGTGATTGACGAGGGCGTTGATTTCGATGGATCGATTGACGAGTTCGTCGATGACGGCGGAACCGACAAAACCGCTGCCGCCGGTGATGAAGATGCGAAGCGCCATGGAGAAAAGCTAAGGGTGATGACGGGGATAGGCAAATTGTGGGAAAACATTTGGGGGATTTGGGCGTCTAAGCAATAAGAATCCGGGTCTTCGGAATACCTCAGACCCGGCGTCTGAATCGGGACGATTTCACTTTGGCGGGATGAACATGATGAGTAATCAGCGATATATCGTGGGTCTAGCTTGCATGATATTGGTGTTGTCCGGAAATGTTTTTGCGGATGATGCGGATCAGGTGGCGGCGCCGGGGGTGGTGACGATGCATATGGATGGGGTGCATCCGCGGGATGCGATGGATGAGTTGACGAAGCAGACGGGGGTGGCGTTTGCGGTTTGGCCGGAGCAGCTTTATCAGCAGAATCGGCAATTGCCGGCGAGCATTACGGTGAATCTGGATCAGGCGACGTTTTGGTCGGTGGTGGGGGCGATTTGTGAGCAGGCGCATTTGGCGCCGGAGAATATCAACAACACGGGCGGGATTACGTTTCAGCAATCGGATGGGCGGAGCCCGTTTGGCAAGCGGCCGACATCGGTTGGGCCGATGGGGACGGTTGTGGTGGAGTCGATTCAGAGGAATCATTCGATTTCGTTCGATCAGGACAATCCGCAGGTACAGAAGAACTGCGGGGTGCAACTGAGCGTGTATGTCGATCCGCGGGTGCGGATGATGAAATTTCAGAATCAGGTGAATGTGGACAAGGCGGAGGATGAGAAGGGGCAGTCGATTGCGGTGGCGGTGGTGGGGAACGGGCAGGCGAATTTTCAGGAGACTTATACCAACTGGCAGATTCCGGGATTGAATGCGCCGCTGAATTATGATCCGGAAACGAGCCACACGCTGGCGACGCTGCAAGGATCGGTTCGGGTGATGGTGGCGGCGGAGGTGGCGAAGATTGAATTTGACGATCTGGCGAACGCGGGCGGCACGGAGAAGGAGGAAGGCGGGCTGAAGGTGGCGGTGGATGAGGTGAAGGAAAACGAACATTCGGTGGATGTGAAGGTGAGAATCATTCGGACGGAGATGTCGAAGGAGGATTTTCGGGATATTTTTGGGAAGATTTTTCAGGAGGGGCGTTTCGAGTCGACTGGGGGAAAGCAGACTCGGCCGGGCGGTGGGGGCGGCGGGGGTGAGGATTTATTGCAATACACGTTGAATGCCAATTATTCCAATGATACGGATAAACCGGTTAAGCTGATTTGGGAGATTCCGAGCCGGATTGAGCAGGTTGATCTGCCATTTGAGTTCCATAATTTGGCGTTGCCGTGACTGTTTTGGCTTCCCACTGCGGGGCCGTGGACTTTGGGGGGCTGATTATTCAGGGGAAAACATTTGACCGGGAAACATTTCACAAACTAGAATCGGAGTACTGGAAAGTTTTTGCCGGGCGTTCATTGGAATCACCACACACCAAGATTCTTATTCTCACAGGGCAACAGGCAGTCAACCAAGACGTGCTGGCGATGTTGCGTCAGCATTTTGATGTGGTGGAAACGGCTGGGATTGACCAGGCGGTGACGGCGCTGCGGAACGATCAATTTACGGCGGTGTTCTCGGATGCGTCGGATTTTTTGCCGCTGGAGCGGGCGTTGATCTCGCAGCAGGCGAATTTGATTTTGAATACGATCGGCGAAGGGGTTTGCATTATCGACGGGGAGGGTCGATGTAACTGGATGAATAAGAAGATGCAGGCTTGGCCGGCGCGGGTGCATGAGAAGATTCGGCGCACGTGCCAGGAGGCATATGAGTTGTTCAGCCAGCAAGTGGGTCCGCAGGTAGCGGACCCACCGGTGTTTAGCAGCCGGTCGAAGCGGTATGCGTTGAACATCGAGGAGCAGCAGTTTTTGGAGATGATTGCATCGCCGGTGATTTCGCCGGCGGGGGTGGTGGTGCAGGTGGTGGCGGTGGTGTGGGATGCGACGGGGACGCGAAGGCTTCAACAGAAGATCGATGCGATCGACAAGGCGGGGCGGGCGCTGGTGCGTCTTGAAGGGGACACGATGTCGCGCATGAATGTGGGGCAGCGGCTGAAGCTGCTGGAGGATCAGATCATCAGCTTCACGCGGGAGCTGATGCACTTCGATCATTTTGCGATTCGGTTGCTGGATCGGAAGAGTAACAAGCTTGAAGTGGTGATGAGCGCGGGGCTGCCGCCGGAGGCGGTGAATATCGAGCTTTATGCGGAGCCGGAAGGGAACGGCATTAGCGGATATGTGGCGTCGACGGGGCGAAGTTATATCTGCCCGGATGTGGAACGCGATCCGCGATATGTGAGCGGGCTGGAGCAGGCGAAGAGCACGCTGACGGTTCCGTTGCGGTTGCACGACAGGGTAATCGGGATTTTTAATATCGAGTCGCGGCAGCGAGCGGCGTTCAATGAGGACGATCGGCAGTTCGCGGATATTTTCGGGCGATATGTGGCGATCGCGTTGAACATTCTGGATCTGATGGTTGTTGAGCGGCAGGTGGTGGTGCATCGGATGGCGGATGATGTGAGTTCGGAGGTGGCGGGGCCGCTGAATGACATCACGCACGACGCGAATTCGTTGATTTCGGAATATATCGGCCAGGATGAGTTGCAGACGAAGCTCAAGCAGATCGTGCAGAATGTGGGAATGATTCGGAAGAGTTTGCAGGCGGTGGCAGATGGGCCGAACAAGGCGGTGCTGGGGGCGAGAGAAGTGAAGGTGTCGGATGATCCGGTGCTGGGCGGGGTGAAGGTATTGGTGGCGGATGATGAAGAAAACATTCGCATGACGATCAGCGATGTGTTGCGGAAATATGGCGTGGATGTGACGATCGCCAGCTCGGGGTCGGAAGCGATCGAGCATGTGGAGCGGAGCGAGTTTAGTCTGGTGATCAGCGATATTCGGATGCCGGATAAGACAGGGTATGACGTGTTTGCGGCGGCGAGGAAGAAGAGTTTGACGGTGCCGGTGATTTTGATGACGGGGTTTGGGTACGACCCGAATCACTGCATCGTGCGCGCGAGCCAGGAGGGGTTGCAGGCGGTGTTGTTCAAGCCATTCAGGGTGGATCAGTTGATTGCGGAGATTCGGAAGGCGCTGCAGAGTCAGCCGGCGAAGAGGTGAAACATAGGACTGAGTGCTGAGGACTGAGGACTGAGTGAAGAGGGGCTAGGGGTCATATCCCGTATTTTTTGCGTCGTCTCCAGAGGGTGACGGTGTCCATTCCTAAAACTTTTGCG
>DATAPK010000582.1:0-3600 GCA_036265245.1 Tepidisphaeraceae bacterium
CCGGATCGCGCGGCGAGCCCGGCCAAACCAGAAATTCGCCCGGCACATCAATCTCGCGAAACGATTTCTCCCCCCGGCGTGCAATCCGAAGCTTCAGCGGATTCTGCGTGGAATACGCAGCACTCGCCTCCAATCCATTGATCTGCACCAAATCCTCCCCGCCATGCCCTTCACCGATGCCCGTCGCCACCTTCGTGCTTTCCAATACACCGGTCGTGCCGGATTGGAAATCCGCCAGCATCGCCACCCAGTCATCCACATCCGACGGAGCTCGCCCGCGCGTCGGAATCATCCTCCGCATATCCGCCGCCAGCCGCTCGATCGGCCCAATCAAATGATGCGCGTAATCAATCCGATGCGAAAGCATATCCCCAAGCTCGCCCGTGCCCGCCAGCGCCGCAAGTTGCCGCCAGCCCAATTCTCGCTCGCCCCAATCCTGAAATCGATTCGCGCGGAAATGATAAATCTCCCCAATGTCGCCGCGATCGACCAAATGCTTCAGATATCGCATCGCCGGCACGAAGCGATAAGTAAACGCGGTCATGTGCCGCACGTCCGCAGCTTCCGCGGCGCGATACATCTCCATCGCTTCCGGATAATTCAGCGCGATCGGTTTTTCGCACAAGATATGTTTATTCGCAGCCGCCGCGGCAAGAACAATTCGCGGGTGAAGAAAATTCGGCGTGGCGATGATCACCGCATCAACGCCGGGATGCGAAAGTGCGTCCTGATAATTAAGAAACGCCGCGTCAACTTCAGCCTGTCGCTTGGCATTTTCGAGCGTCTGCGGATTGCTGTCACAGACCGCCACCACCTCGGCCTGTTCTGTGAGCCTAAGCCCAGGCAGGTGGTTCGCCAGCGCGATCTGCCCCGCACCGATAATCGCTACGCCGATCGATTGCATCAGCGGATAATTGTTCGGTGCCGAGCGCGTTCTGTCAAAAGCTTATTTGGATATCGCCGGAGCCGTGGCCGGATATTTCGCGGGATCGGAATAGAGCGAGGCATCGAGACGCTCGCCGGGGAATATCTGAAAAACATCTTCCTGCATGGAATGGGTCGATTGCTTCGGATTATCCCAGGTTTGGGTCACATCGGACTGCAGGCGAGCGGGATACCATGCACCACCGGGAAGTTGCTTCAAATCGATAACCTTTGTGTTGGTAAGGTTGAAGCTGCCAGGCCAACTGCCTTGCACGAAGCTGGACACCATCAAGTCATCATGTGCCGGATCAAGCCAATAGGTGCTTTGGTCGGCGTGGGTTTGCTTCGAATTCGGATCGCCCAGTCCTATCCACGGTTTCTTCTCGACCCGCAACCCGATGAGCCCGGGCAGATTTTTATCGAAAATGATTTCGCTCGTGCTGCCCGCCCCAAATGCCCCGATCGTCATCTGACTTGGCCAAAATCGCCCGGGGATATCGAAACGAGCCCGGATCGCCGAATCAACTCCGATTTTGTGCGATTCAATCCGATGCTTCTGGTCGTTAACAAAAAATGTCCAACCGTCACGACCATCCGCGATATAACCCTGCACCGGCGGATGATGCTTAATCGCGTCCGTAATCTCCGCAAGCGCCGGCGTCGGCCAACCTTTCGGCACGGGCTGATGAAATCCAATCCAGAACTGACCCTCAGCGCCAAGAAGATAGCGATGATTTAACAGTTTATCGTGATCGTGGGCGATGAGAGTAATCGCCTCGGGCTTATTGTCTGAATCGGTTTCGGCAATCAAAACAACGTATGTTTCGCCGAATGCCTTTTCACTTCGCTTCTGCAATCGCGCGTAAAGCTGCTCGACATTGGCCGGCGGACGCGCATCCACCACGACGGCGCTGCGCGGCACGCCCAGATCATACGCGTCATGAATTTCCGGAGCGCCGTAAGTGCAAATCGTAACGCCGGGATGACCGTCGAAATCGCTTTGCATCTTCTGAATCAGTTTGGTCGCCGGATCAACCCACACAATCGACGGTTTGGCATCATTCGCCATCGTGATGTCGAAACGATCCAGGCCATTCTCACTGGATTTTTTGATCTGCGGCGCCGCGATGCCCTGTTCCTTCGCCATCGCCAGCCCGTCCGTGATCGTCAGCGGATATTCCATGATCGATTTGGCCCAGTTCGTCGAAAACTCGTGCCAGGTTTGCCCGAGGTGCAATTCGTTGGATTGACCGTCATACACCACTTCCTCGTTTTTAGACGGCACGTACATCTGCACACGCAACGTTCCACCGTCATGAAAAACAGATGCCCACGTTCCATCAGCCGTGTTGAAATGCGTCTCACTCGCAATCGGTTGCGTCGCCGGATTCGATTGATCAACGGCTTCCACGCGCAGATGCACCCATCCCTGATATCGATGGTTCGCGTCGGCCACCTGCTTCAATTCCTCTGCCGCGGTGGCGCGGTTGGGTGTCCCGATGGTGACAATGAGACCGATCACGATTGCAACTGCCGCGGCGATGCTGCTGGACATGATCCATATCCTCCGTCGATGGTGACGGCGTTGAGGTTGTGCGGATTCGAGGATTTTCTTCGTCGCATCCAACGCGCGCCGGGTCGAAGCGGCGTCGGTGCTTACTTGCGCCAGCTTCCTGGCACGCCGGATGATCTCGCGATGTTCATTTCGTTCGGACATTGGTTTTTACCGATTCGATTTTACGGCCAATCGTTCGCGAAGCTGCTTCACCGCCGCATGACAAAGCCCGCGGGCCTGGTGTGCGGTTTTCCCGATCCGGCCAGCGATCATTTCGTAAGATTCCATTTCAATAAATCGCAATACGAAACACTCTCGCGACTGCTCCGACAGTTCCGACAATCCATCGAGGATCTGCTCTAACTGCTCGGCGCGAACCAAATCCTCAAGCGGCGAGGACATTTGCTCTGTCAGCATTTCATCGACATCGATCGCGCCGATAGTCGGATCAGAATGCTGAGATCGGCGTCGTTCCATCGCCAGGTTGATCGCGACGCGACGCGCATAAGCAAACGGATGTTCCGCGGTTGCAAAGGCGATGCTCTGGCTCAATTTCAGGAACAACTTCTGCATGAGTTCTTCGGCCACATCCGGGCGCAGCGTCATTCTGAACAGCAGCGCGTGAAGCCGCGCTCCATCCGAATTCAACAGGGCCAGCAATCGTTCGTGCGGATTGCTCAATCAGATCCTCGCGGCATCACTAGAATGAATGCGCCATCTTTGCCGGCGCAAATAGGAAAATGCTCACTTTTTTAAAAGGATATGCTGATTTGTTTCCAAAGCCTGCGATCCGAAGCTAGCGAAGATCACTTCCTGGATCTGTGGGTGGGATTCAAGAAACGCCCGCACCTCACGAATAGCGATTTCCGCGGCTCTTTCCAGCGGAAATCGATAGACGCCGGTGCTAATCGCGGGAAACGCGATTGTTTTCACATTGTTCTGGATCGCGAGCTTCAGCGAATTTCCGTAGCAGTTGGCGAGCAGTTTGTCTTCGTTTCGATCTCCGCCATGCCAGATCGGGCCGACGGTATGGATGACAAATTTGGCAGGCAGGTTATATCCGCGCGTGATGCGTGCCTCGCCTGTCGGACATCCGCCAATCTTCTCGCACGCTTCAAGCA
>DATAPK010000583.1:0-11002 GCA_036265245.1 Tepidisphaeraceae bacterium
ATCATATCGACCGGTTCGACGCATCGTCGGGCACGGGAGGGTTTAAGGCGTGGCTCTTTCGGATCGCCACGAACAAAGCAAACGATCTCTGGCGATCGAAGGGTCGCGAGAAAAATGCCAAGGAAGGGCTGAAGCTGGTGACGGAGGAGGAGGGGCCGGACGCCGGTTTCAGGATGGAAGGCACGGAACAGGAAGAAAAATTGAGAAGGGCGATCGATGGATTGCCCGAAAATCAGAAGCAGGTGTTGTTGCTGAGATATTACAGCGGACTGAAGTTTGTGGAGATTGCAGAGATGTTGGGATGCCCGCTGAATACGGCCTTGGGGCGGATGCACAAGGCGATGTTGAGATTGAAAGAGATGATGGAGAGTTAGTTGTTAGTTGTTGGTTGCTAGTTGGTGAGTTGTGAACGCAATTTAGACTAACAATTAGCAACCAGCAACGGACAGGAATTATGTCGTCAAAGATTCAAAATCTGGATCGGGAATCGCTGCTGATGCTTTATCTGGCGGGGGAGTTGTCGGCGAAGGAGCAGACGCAGGTGGATGCGATGCTGGCGGCGGACCCGGGGTTGCGGCGGGAGTATGAGGAGTTGATCGCGGCGAAGGGGGCGATGGATGGGATCATGAGCGGGGCGGATGCAAAATTGCCGCTGCCGGCGCCGCAGTTGGCGAGCGTGCGAAAAGTTTCGGGCGCGATCAAGCAGTGGCACATCGATCGGACGACGCGAAAGGCGTCGATCTCGATTCGGCCGGCGAGACGGTATGGATGGTGGTATGCGAGCGGGGCGGTGGCGGCGGCGATTGTGATTACGGTTTTTGTGCTTTGGAGCCGGGTGGATGACGGAAAAGCTCCGGTGATTGCGGACGGGCCGGATGATTCAACGCCGGCGAAAGTGGATAACACGGCGGATAGCACGACGAATCCATCGGATGCGCCGGTGCAGACGGCGGCGGCAGTGGATGCGACGCCGGCGTTTTTCCCGGCGGATGAAAGTCAGAGCAGCGTGAATTCGGCGGAGCAGGATTTGGTGGCGATCAGCGAATTGACCGATTCGATTCGCAGCCAACAGGAGGCAGTAACCCCATGAAATGCAAGACACTGGCATTGATGACGATTTTGCTTGCCCCGATGGCGACGCTGGCGGAAGCGCCTTCAACGCAGCCGGCCAAGCCGTTTCAGGGGCACGAAGGGCGGATGGGGAAGCGTGATGGATTCATGCCTGGCGGGAAAGCATCTGCGCAAGAGATCAATGACACGCTGGATTTTGTGAAGGATAAATTTCCGAATCACTGGTCGCTGTTTTCGGGGATTCCGGAGAGCGCGCCGTTCCGCAACCGGGCGATTCAAGGGATGGTGATGCGCTATCGGCAATTGATGCGAATGCAGGATCAAAATCCAGACACATACGATTCGTTGCTGAAGCAGGCGCAACTGGAGGATGACGCGGTGGGATTTGCGCGAGATGTGAAGAAGGGGAAGCCGGATGCGGAAGTGCGGTTGAAGGAGGCGGTTCGCCGAATGGTCATGCAGAGCCTGACGGAGCGACAGCAGCGGATTGAGAAATTGAAGGCGGCGCTGGCGGAGCAGGAAAATAAGCTGAAGGAAGATCAGCAAAACCAGGATCATTTGATTGCGCAGCAGATCGATCGGACGAGGAATGAATACGATCGGCTGTCGCATGGGCAGGATCGGGATTCGGCTGTGCCGAACGAGGGGCAGGAGATTAATGCGCTACAGAAGTGATTGGTTGATCGATGCACATCTGATTTGATTCTTACGCGATGGTTTGTGCGGGTGGGGGGGGGAAATGCAATCGCGGAGACGCTGAGGGGCGGAGGAAGACGCGGAGAATTTCTTTTTTTGAATTGCTTTGATGAAAGCACGTCGTTGAAATAAAGGGCTCTCACCCTAAACCTCTTCCGAAGGGAGAGGGGACAGAAAGCAAAACAAGGGAGAGGGGGGAAGGAGAGCAGAACCATCAAGAATGGATTTCTCCGCGTTTGTCTCTGCGACTCTGGGGCTTCGCGGTTGCATTTTATACGGGCATGAGTTCGGAGGCTTTGGCTTCGCAGTCGAAGATGTGGAGGCCGAGGTCTTCGACGAGGGCCTGGCAGACTTTGATTCCGCGGACGCTGTTGCCGCGTTCATCGAGTGGGGGGGAGAAGATTCCGATTCCTAATTTGCCGGGGACGACGGCGATGATTCCGCCGCCGACGCCGCTCTTGGCGGGGAGACCGACGCTGTAGGCCCAGTTGCCGGAATAATCGTACATGCCGCAGGTGTGCATGACGCTGAGGATGTCGCGGACATATCGGGCTTCGATGGCGCGCTCGCCGCTGACGGGGTTGATGCCTTTGTTTGCCAAGGTGGCGGCGATCATGGCGAGATCCTGGCTGGTGACGAGGATCGAGCATTGTTGGAAATAGAGGTCGAGGGTTTCATCGACGTTTGGATCGATCATGCCGAAGTTGAGCATGAGGTGTCCGATGGCGCGGTTGCGGTGGCCGGTGGTTTTTTCGGAGACGAAAACGGAGACATCGACCTGCGGCTCGTGGTTGATGTATTTGCGGAACATTTCGAGCATCTGCTTGAGACGGTCGGTGGAATCGGCGCCGTGGATGAGGCCGGCGGTGGCGATGGCGCCGGCATTGATCATGGGGTTGTGAGGGCGTTTGGATTTTTCGTCGAGACGGATGAGGGAATTGAAGGCATCGCCGGTGGGTTCGACGCCGACTTTGGTATTGACGAAGTCGCGGCCGTGCTTTTCCAAAGCCAGGCCATAGACGAACGGTTTGGAGATGGATTGGATGGTGAAGGTTTGTGCGGTGTCGCCGGCGTTGAAGGTTTTACCGTCGGTGGTGACGACGGAGATGCCGAACAAATCGGGATTGGCGCGGGCGAGTTCGGGGATGTAGTCGGCGGGCTTACCGTCTTTGACAGAGGCGAAGCGCTGGTGCAACTGGTTGAGGTAAGTGCGGAATGGCGATGCGGCGGCCTTGGTGGCTTTGACCAGCGCGGCGAGGTCGTCTCTAGTGGATGCGGGCATATCAAAACCTTTCCTTCAGGCAACGATTAAATCAGCGATACCCCGAATTTGTTTGGCGACGGGATGATCTGGATACAGGAGACAGAAGACGCCGCCGCTGGCGAGGCGGACGACCTCGTCGGTTAACTGAATGACGCCGGCGACTTGGGCGTTGTAGGTTTTAGCGACCTTCTCACGCACTTGTTCCCTATCAAAGGCAGCGGGGACTTTGTTGACGAGGAGAAACATTTTGGGCACTTCAAGTTGGCGAGCGAGTTCGACGGTGACGGCGGTTCCCTGATAATCCTGATTGTCGGGGCGAAGAATGACGACCAAGGCATCGGAGATGGTGATGGAGAGGAGCGTTTCTTCGTTTAGGCCAGGATGGGTGTCGATGAGGAGGTAATCGAGCTTGAGGCGATCGACGAGCTGGCGGATGCCGTCGATGAGGCGGGCGACGTCGTATCCTTCGCGGAGGACTCGCGCGATTTCGCCAGGCTTGATGCTGGAGGGAATCAGGTAGATGGTTCCGCCGGCCTCTTTCACGGGCGGGGGCGTGACGATGTAAGCTGTATCTTCGATGAGACATTCGCCCCAGAGATAATCATTGAGGGCGCGGGTCATGTTTTCTTCATCCATGCCGAAGAGAACGTGGATGCCGGGGGATTGGATGTCGGTATCGACGATGCCGACGCGCTTGCCGTGAAGGGCGAGGCTGGAGGCGATGTTGGCGGTCATGTTGCTTTTGCCGGTGCCGCCGCGGAAGGAGTGGATGGAGATGATTTTGGGCATGGGGTTTCTTTCGTGGGGTCAGGTGGGACACCCGCCGCAAGCGGCGGCGCTAAACGGCGGATGGCAGATTGAGTTAAGCATTTTCTGATCCTTGTGAATTTGCGGGGGGATCATCGGTTGATTTTTCGGTGCGGAGTTTACGGGCGCGGTCGCGAAGGGCTTTGAAATATTCGGTTTCGACGATGGCGGTGACTTGTTTGGCTTTTTTGGCTTCGTCGACCTGGATGCGCATGTCTCGGACCTGGTCTTTGAGCTTCTGCTGTCGGACGTAGGATTCGAGGGCGGCGGAGGCGAGGAGGCAAAGGGATTCGACGACCTGCTGCATGCCGGGCTCGAAGGGACTGATTTCGCCATTGGGGCGGCAGGCGTTGACGAGTTCGACGACGCCGATGATGCGAGTGGAACTGGCGCGAAGCGGGAGGGCGAGGACGGAACAGACGTGATAGCCGGTTTGCTGCTGGAAGGCTTCGGCGACGATGCCATCGGGGCCGGTCATTGCGGACATATCGTGCAGGTTGACAACCAGGCCGAGGAGGGCGGCGCGGGCGGCGACACTGCGCTGGTTGTCTGAGTCGGTTTTGGGGTTGAGAATTGGGACGATTTTGGCTGGCAGGGGAGTTTTGCTGGTTCCGCCGCAAGTGAGGTTGAGGGATTCGATGCGTAGGATGGCGGGGCGGAGGAGATCGTCGTCGCCGCGCAAGTAAAGCGCACCGCCGTCGGCGCTGCACAGATTCATGGCATCGATAAGGATGCGTTCGAGGAGGTGGTCGAATTCGGTTTCGTAGGCGAGGGCGACGCCGATGGGGATAACGACGTTCATCAGGAGATGAGCCCGCGCCTGCTCTGACTCTAAAAGCCTCAGCAGCGAGGCCAATTCATCATCCGCGAGAGATTGGATGCCCGTATCGGTCAAGCCCAGATTTCCTTACCGTCCGCGCCGTTCGATTTGCCCTGGGAGACAAGAGCAAAGTGTGGGCCAACGCGGCTTTATTTTACTTCTGTGGACGGTAGGTATAATGCATGAAGCGGCGGGCTCACTTCGCATGAGTTGGCTGAGAATGATGGGTTGAAAGGGCAGGATTCGTGGATGCATTCAAGGTGGATATCAAGGAGGTTCCGAAGGGGACCATCGTTGCGTTGCAGGGCGATATTGGGATGCTGGAAGTGGATGCGTTGACTGCGCAGTTTTTGAAATTGCTTGAGCTTAAGCCAGCGTTGGTGGTGCTGGATTTATCGAAGGTGGCGATGATCGCCAGCGCGGGGATGGGGGCGATGATCGCATTTCGGCGGGACATCGGGAAGGTCGGCGGGAACATGCGTCTGGCGGCGGTGACGCCGCAAGTGCGAGAGGCGCTGCGAAGGGCGCTGTTTGATCGGTTGTTTCAGTTTTACGAGACGGTGGAGTTGGCGTTGAATGGGCAGTGATTGAGTGGGGCGATTCGAATATTGGGCGGGGATTCAATCGATATCGTAAAGACGAGTGACGATTTGTGGGGGAAAGGTCCACGAACTTGCGTTCGTGGCTATGATAAGTTTTTTCTTGTGAGATCGTTTGCGAGATGAGAGGGCGGCGTTGGGGGAAAATGAGAAGGGCCGTCCCTTTTGGGGACGACCCTTCGTGTTTCTCCTCCGAGAATCGGAATTGATTTAGTAGACCACAGCCGTCGCGTCTTCGATGCTTTCGATGACTTGACGGACGTGGAAGGGCTTTTTGAGGACGCCGTCGAAACCCTGGGCGAGAAGACCCTTCATGTCTTCTTCGGTCATCTTGCCGCTCATGGCGATGACCTTGGTGAGCTGGAGATCGGGGTTTGCTTTGACGGCCTTGGCGACTTCCTTGCCGTCGATGTCGCGCAGGTGCATGTCGATGAGGATGACATGCGGGCGGAACTTGTCGGCGGTGACGCCGGCGGCGAAGCCACCCTTGGCGACTTCGACTTCGTACTTGGCTTCATCTTCGAGGATCTTCTCGAGCACTTCGACGATGTCGGCTTCGTCATCGACGATGAGGATGCGCGTCTGGCCGGTCATCAGGCCATTGAGCGGCATGCCGTGCTGCTTCATGAAGCGGATGAGTTGGTTCAAGGGAATGCGACGGTCTTTTGAGCCGGGGATTCGGTAGCCGTGCAGCGCGCCCGAGTCGAACCATTTGGAAACGGTTCGCGGGGCGACGTTGCAGATCTTGGCGACTTCGCCGGTGGTGAGAACGTCTTTAACTTTCGTGGTGCTCATTGCATTTTCTCCCGTCAGCGAACGGCGTAACTGCTGACAGGTTTAATATCGACGAATGGATTGCTCGCTTTAGTTCGATCGCGCAGTTTTTGCGGCGGTGGCGGAGCGTGCTGAAAACATCATCTTTATCGGTAACTAGTGCGATCGCTTTGAACAGAACATCTATTGATCAACCCATCGCGAGAATTATAGGCCGGCGATTCGTGTGAAAGGACCTTGGAGGCGCAGATTGGTTGCAATTAATTATGGAATATCTAAGTGTTGCCGAGGTCCGATATTGTCAAACATCAATGATGCCGCACTTGGGTGCCCACCGAATCGGATACGCCGGGCACGGTGAGATGGAGGATGAGCCTGCCGGTGTGGGTGACGTGGCCGCTGAGGGTTCCGTCGGTGTGGAAAGCGCCTAGCGGCAGAGTGAAGGTTCCAGTGTGGGTGGGGTGGATCACGGATTGGATAGTGATCGTGCCGATGCCGGGGTCGATGATCGTCATCGTGATGGCGGTGTGACCTTTTTTGTTTTTAGCAACGACGGCGGATGTCTTGAGGGCGACGTGATCGGAGGCGCGGGTGACGTGGCCTATGAAAGTGCCGAGCACCGGATTGAGGGACAAGGTCTGGTTGAGAGAGAGTGTTGTGAATAAATCTTTGGATTCGGGCGCGGGAGGCGGCGCGGCGACAGCGGCGGATTTGGCGGTGACGAGGGTGCCGTCGAAATCGAAACTGGCCGGGAAAAAAATGCCCGTTGTGATGGTCCCCGTAATGGTGAGCTCATTTTGGAAGACCTGAATGGTGCCAAGGCCGAACTTGGAGGGAAAGTGTGCGATGTAGGCAGTGCCACCCAGGGGTTTTGTGGATGATGCGTGATTGCCGCGGCTGCTGGGCAAGGGGGCGTCGTCAAGACTTACACCGAAGACAACGATTGCCGAAGCGGCAAGAGTGGAGATGGTTCCAAAAGACCGGGCGAAAATGATGCCGGCTTCGTTTGCATGAGGGCCGATGGGGACGGTCAAAGGAGTTATGACAGGCGAGATGGTGATGGTTTCTTTGACATGTTGAGTGATGCCGTCCAAGGAATAGGTTGCGATGCCGCGATAGGTTCCCAGATAGGGCGTGGCGGCGTATAGCAGGCGAGATTCGAGCATCTCAAATGTCTGAGGGCGATCGCTCCGAGTACGACGGGAAGGTTGAACCGACATAGAAAATCCTCAGTCGAAAGAATGGAGATGAAAATGGGCAGGCTGAATGCCCCAGCCACCGGACTTATCGTCATTATCTTTTATGCGAAGGCAAGTGTAAAAAGGTGGCGGCGTCATTCTATTTGCAGAGATGCGGAACTTCTGGCGTAATAGACGGCGACGACGGTTTGGCCATTAACGAGTTAGATTGAAATGCACGTACTTTACGTTCACCAAAATTTTCCGGCACAGTTTGGACATATCGCCCATTACCTCGTGGAGAAGATGGGGTGGCGATGCACGTTTGCGAGCGAAACGCCGCCTGGGAAGGTCGGCGGGATTGAGAAGATCCAATATCGGTTGCAGGGTGGGGCGACGAAGCAGAATCATTTTTGCTCGCGGACGTTTGAGAACACGGTTTGGCATTGCGATGGGGTGTATCGGGCGCTGAAAGCCAGGCCGGACATACGGCCGGATTTGATTGTGGGGCACAGCGGGTTTGGCTCGACACTTTTTCTGCGCGAGTTGTATCCCGATGTGCCGGTGATCAATTTTTTTGAGTATTACTATCATCCGCATGATCCGGACAGCGACATGGATTTTCGCAAAGACCTGGAGTGGACGGTGCCGGAGGTGAAGTATCTGCGCTCGCGCTGCCGCAACGCGATGATCTTGCTCGATATCCAGAATTGCCAGGTTGGCTATACGCCGACGAATTTTCAGAAGAGTAAATTTCCGCGAGAGTATACGCAGAAGATTCAGACGATTTTTGATGGGGTGGATCGAAGTGTTTACAAGGGATTGGACGAGACATTAAGGCCGCCGCCGGAGACGCGTGGGACGAGAATGATCGCGGGCGTGGAAGTGCCGGCGGATGTGCGGGTGGTGACGTATGTGAGCCGGGGATTCGAGTCGATGCGCGGGTTCGACATTTTTATGCGGTCGGCGAAGCTGATCGAGAAGATGTATCCGAATGTCGTGTTCATCATCGTGGGCACGGATCGGATCGCGTATGGGGGCGATGAGGCTTACACGGGCGGGAAGAGCTTTAAGGATTGGGTGCTGGCGCAGGAGGAGTACGACCTGACTAAATTCAAATTTGTTGGGCGGATCAATCCGATCGAGCTGGGGCGAGTGCTGGCGGCGGGGGATTTGCATATTTATCTGACGGTGCCGTTCGTGCTGAGCTGGAGCATGATGGACGCGATGAGCTGCGGGGCGGTGGTGCTGGGGTCGTCGACGTCGCCGGTGAAGGAAATGATTCGGGATGGGGAGAACGGTTTGCTGGCGGATTTCTTTTCGCCGGAAGAATTCGCGGAGAAAGCGGTGGCGGTGTTGAAAGACCCTGGCGCGTTTCGTCCGTTGGGACGGGCGGCGGAGAAGATGGTCGTTGAACAATATAGTCTGGACGCGGTGCTGCCGCGGATGCTGAAGCTTTATGAGGATGCGCGGCGGATCAGCACTGGGGAATTGCCGCATTTGCCGATGGCGCCCGTGCCGGCGATTCAGTTGGCGGAGGAAACGATGGTGAGGGGAACGGCGCCAGCGAGGAAGCGGTCGCCGTTCAGGGGATGAGGTGTCTGCGAAGCGGGATGGTTCAATTCTGAGTATTCATGCGAGGATAATCCGGGTCTTCGGAGTACCTCAGACGCCGGCGTCTGTGATATCCATTCTTAAAATGGAGTGCCAAGCCATGAAACATAAGCCAAGCGTTTCACTTATGACGCGACCGGAAGCGACATGATGCGCGTGACGGATGCAGCGGCCAAGTATGGATGCATGGGATTATCCGATCTATTTCGGCCTGAATCCGGCGAAGAGATTTTTATGGGGATTGATTCGTTCGCGGATGTGGAGCAATTTCGGATGCTGTCGAAACAGATCGACGCTGATGCTCGAATTGGGGAGCTTTTTTCAGAGATTCAGGAAGTGATCGATCTTAAACAAATCGTTCGATGGGAAGCGGCGCGGGTGGATTGATAATCATCTAGGCAGGCATCCTTAGTTTTTGCATCTGATTCGGCCGGTTGTACGACAGCGCATATCCGGAGTGAGCAACGAATTTTTCGATTTCGAAATAAAAATTATTTTGCCTTTTACCAAAGACTTATTATATATAACCACTTGTTAGTACATTTCGAATGAACACGGGACAGGATGTAGGAAACGTTTTCAGGAGGAAGACGGTGGACATGGGGCATCTTAGGGCGCTCAACCTGCAGCCAACAAAGATAATTGCATTGCTTGATTGGTGAAGTTGCATTTCTGTTGAGAGATTTCTTTGCAAGCTGCGCAGCGGTTGTGCCGTGACACGACCGCATCTCGCCATGGGTGCTTCCGGTTTTTGTCTTAAAAAATCAAATCGTCGCAACTCGTGTTTGGGCATGGCGTTTTGTAACGCGTGCAGGTGGCTTTTTTTTCATTTCAAGGCGGGCATATGTCATTTATTTCATTTCCCAAGTGGTTTCGAAGACTTCTGGCGAAGGTTGGTTGGCTGCGAAAGGCGAGGCTAAAACAGCGAGTGGATGAAGCAGCGTTGTTCACACTGCTTCCCCTGGAGAAAAAGCATTTTGCCGGGACACTGGTTGCGCCGACGCCGATGGGAATTGTGGCGGCTGCGGCAGCAGTGGATCTTTTGGCTCAGCAGGCGCGCTCCGCACAGATTGCTGCTCCTCCTCGAGGACAGGTGGCGGATTCTGTCATTGGAGCATTCAGCCCGGCGAAGACGCCGGATATTCTTTTATCGAATGGTTCCAATGGAGGAAGCGCGCCGCCGGAGAATGCGCTGAAGGCAGCGGACAATTCCGATAGTAGCGCTAAAACGCCGTTAACAAACACCGCGGGAAATGCCTCTGGCGAATCATTTAGTATCGGCGGCAGTACGGGGGGCGTTGGGGGTCACTCAAGCACTGGCAGGGAATCGACTTCTCAGTCATCTGGTTCGCAATCGGCCTCGCCGTCGGCTTTATTGGATGATATTTCTCAATCTCAACAAGCGAGTTTGGGTGGGGCACCATTTTTGGTTGCTCCAACACCAGTGGGCGGAAACGGAAGTGGCAGCCACGTTCAAGGGATTCATCAGGCGATCACAAATGGGAATCCAGGTGGGGGGACGTCGCCGCCGATCACGCTGGGGTCGGAAATCGGCGCGGGTGGGTGGCAGGTTCTGGAAAACGGCGGGTCTGGCGCGACAAAAGGTCATGTAGAACATCAAACCGGCGCATTGATCCTTCACGAAGGCAATTCGTTCCTGGTCGGATTGCGCGAAGCGATTACCGTTCCTTCAAGTCCTTCGACACTCACCTTTACGTATACAAGCGCATTTGATCACACGAGCAATACGCCTGCGCCGACGGCCATCAATGATGCATTCGAAGCGTCACTGACGGATTCGGCGGGGAATGCGGTGGTTCCCGTTTTCCAAAGTGGGCGAGATGCGTTTTTCAATGAAACTGAAGGTCAGGCGATTGCCAAGGGCTCCCAAACGACTGTTACGGGCGCCAGCACCGACGCCAGCGGGGCGACGGTCACGCTGGATATTTCCAGCTTGACTCCCGGTTCGACGGTGTATCTGGAATTGCGAATGTTGAACAACGATTCAGATACAAACTCGACAATCCGATTGAATGTAAACGATCCGGATGCGCAGGATCTACCGCCGGGAGTGGAAGCGTTATTGAAGAATGACACGGCGCCTGCAGGCGTGCCGAGCAACAGTCCTTATCTGACGGATAAATTGACGACCGATCCGACGATTACCGGCCGCGTAGCC
>DATAPK010000584.1:0-3239 GCA_036265245.1 Tepidisphaeraceae bacterium
TCGCCGGCGCCAGCGCCAGCCCAACCCTGGCCGGCGGATACATCTATCTCATGGACAACCAGGGCGCGACGATCATCATGAAGCCGGGCCGCACCTACGAGGAAGTCGCACAAAACATGCTCGAAACCGAGAGCGACGGAAAACACCAGGAACAAACATTGGCCACGCCAGTCTTCGAAGGCACGCGGATGTATTACCGCACGCAGCGAGAAATCTTCTGCATCGGGGAAAAGTAAACCCGTCCGGACAAACCCCTGTTGCGTCAGTTCGCGGCGGCAATGCTTGCCGGCTAAATATCTGGTTAACCTCGGCAAGGATTGGTGGTAAATGAAGCGGGGGAATTGAGGGCTCGATCTATGAGATTTGGGTATTCACGCGCAGTAATTTCAATCGTTCTGTTTTCCCTGGCCGGCTTATGGCCGTCCTTTGCCACAGGCCAGACGCGGACCAGGGGTAACGCTCTGCCCGGATCGCCGACCTACCTGCCGACAAAGGAAAACCCCGTCGGTTGGCGCGGCGATGGAACGGGACGCTATCCCGCGGCAGATCCCCCCACTGTTTGGGGCCGACGAAAAACCGATAACGGCTTTGAAGCCAAAAACATCATCTGGGCCGCGCGCATGCCGGCTGTCAGCGTCGCCACGCCGATCATTGTCGGCGATCGCATCTTCGCCACCGCCGAGGTCAATGACCTCGTCTGCATCGATAAGAAAACCGGCCGCATTCTCTGGATTCGGTCCAACTCCGAATTTGAAGGCTTGAGCGATGAAGATCGCAAAGCCGCACCGGAGCTGGGTCAGACAACCGTCCCGCTTATCGCCGAGATGGCCAGCGCAAATGACGAAATGGTCGCGGCGTGCAATGCGGGCGACAACAAAAAAATCGACGCGCTGGCCGACAAAAAGAAGGATCTCGACAAGCACATGTACGAAGCCCTGCTCAAGGTGAACAAGAAAAAGTTCAACCGCGATTGGGCACAGGCGGTTTTTGGTTTCTCCGGACCCACTCCCACCAGCGATGGAAAGCACGTCTTCGTCTTCTACACCACGGGAGTCGTCGCCTGCTACGACCTGGACGGCAAACGCAAATGGATCGATCGCGGTCACGGCGACGGCAGCGAACATGGCAACTTTGCCAGCCCTCTTCTCATCGCCAACCGCCTGGTCGTCTGGGGCGGCGAAATGCGCGGCTACGATGCCGACTCCGGAAAAATCGTCTTCAACAACCCCGGCAAAAAGGGAAATACCTACGGCTCACTCTTCCGCATCAAGGCGGGAAATGAGTGGGTTGCAGGTTTTCAATCCGGCTACTTCACGCGCATCAGCGACGGCAAGCCGATCTGGGGCGACCAGATCTTTGGCGATTGCGTGCCCACGCCGATCGTCGAGAACGGCATGATCTTCACCTGGCTTGGATATCCGCGCGGCAATCACGAGAAGATTGGATTCAAGGCCTTTCCCATTATTCCCGCCACCAATGAATCCGAGCTCAAATCGGCTTACATGTTTAAAATCGACTGGAACGATGACGAACTTCCCGAGGACAAAAAGCTCCACCCATTCGATCGCTCGTACACTGCGTCGCCCCTCTATGTCGATGGCCTGATCTATCAACTCACCCAGGGCGGCGGACTGACAGTGAACGATGCCGCCACCGGCGATCTGGTTTATCGAAAGGTCCTCAAGCTTCACCCTTTCACGGAATACTGGAACTGGGCCGGCGCCAGCGCCTGCCCCACGCTGGCCGGAAAATACATCTATCTCATGGATAACCAGGGCGCAACGATCGTGATCAAGCCGGGACGAAACTATGTCGAAGTCGCGCAAAATATGATCGAAAATCCAACGGACGGTAAGCACCAGGACCAAAATCTGGCTACGCCGATCTTTGAGGGCGCACGCATGTACTATCGCACCCGGCGAGAGCTGCTGTGCATCGGCACAAAGTGAGAATTCGACCCTCGCATAATCGCCGGCGATGAAACGGTACCTGTGTGAAGCCGATACAACCCGCGCAACAAAGCATACCATTTTGCGCAACGTGTGGTGCGCATCATTGGAAGTCATTTGTCATTGGTCATTAGTCATTTGCAATTGGCCTGCTTGGAGGATTTCGCCGTTCATCCAATGCGCTTCTTGCGATTCTTTGCAAATGACCAATGACAAATGACCAGTGACTGATGGCATCGCCCGCCGTCCGAGAATGATCGCGGCGCTTGCTTTCCAGAATCCGGGGCGGCGCTATCGCTTGCCCCGGCGTGAAGGTCTTTCGATGCAGTCGCCCTCCACGCCGGGACAAGCGGCAGCGCCATCCCGGATTCTGCGGTTCAGTGGGCGTTCATCGCACCTCGGATGAAATACGAAAACGCGAAGAATTTTTCGCCGCGGATGAATGCGGATGACCACAGATGAAACCCGAATTTCCTTCCGTCTGAATTCCTGAACTCCTTCCTTATCTGTGCCCATCTGCGTCCATCTGACTTCGACGAGCTTAGTCGGGTCGTGGCGATTCTCTTTCCGTTTTCTTCGCAGCGGAGAATACGCGCCTGAATTCCTCGCACCCGGCACCGCTTGGTTATCCCTCTGCATCGCCTAGAATATTCCCCGGCACCATTCATGGCACAGGAAAACACGCCAGCTTCTGACACCAAACCTCGCGGCGAGCGCTCGGATGCGCTGGCGATTCTTCAGCGCTTGCGCTCAGCGGGACATGTGGCTTACTTTGCCGGCGGATGTGTGCGCGATCTGCTGCTGGGGCGCACCCCGAAGGATTGGGACGTGGCGACCGATGCGCAGCCGGGCGTGGTGCGCGGGTTGTTCCCCAACAGCCAGGCGGTGGGCGCGGCGTTCGGCGTCATCCTGGTTCGATATCGGCGAAACAGCGTCGAAGTCGCAACCTTCCGGGCCGATGCGGAATATGTGGATGGACGCCATCCGACCGGCGTGCTCTTCACCAACGCCCAGGAGGATGCGCGCCGTCGCGATTTCACCATCAATGGCCTCTTCCTCGATCCCCTGCGCGAGGGGACGACGGAGGATCAGGTGCTGGATTATGTCGGCGGTCGCGACGATCTGTCGCTCAAGCTGATCCGCGCAATCGGCGATCCCGATGCGCGATTCAATGAGGATCATCTCCGCATGCTGCGGGCGATCCGGTTTGCCGCGCGGTTTGGGTTTGAGATCGAGTCACAGACCGCCGCCGCGATCAGGGATCATGCGACGCAGTTGATCCGCATCAGC
>DATAPK010000585.1:0-2975 GCA_036265245.1 Tepidisphaeraceae bacterium
CTGGGAATATTTTTATTATGGCAAGGAACTCAGCCATATCCTCGGCCCGGATACCCCGCCGGATCGTACCGCGTTGAGCTGGCAGGCGGCCAAGATTGGTGCGATGGCGACTTGGTCGATGGGATTGTTCATCGGGGTGACGTTGCTCATCGCGAATAATCCGTCCAAGCGCCGGCCACAACTCAGTTATCGCGAGCTTTTACTGACATTGCCTGCGATCTTCGCCATCACGATTGCATTCGGAGCAATTCTTGGGTGGGTGGGCTGGCATGGCGGGGTGAATTGGATATCGGAAGATTTTCGCCTGATGTTCGAGACGAATATCTTTCGGCCACAACATTTCATGGCAACGTACGGCGTGCATCTCGGCGGATATGTCGGCGGCCTCATCGGAACAATCGCCGCCATCTGCTGGATTATCGTGAGAAGAAAACGCAACGCCGCGCGGAGCTCTACTTCCGCTGCCCGCGATACCACTCAACCGTCGCCCTGAGTCCATCCTCAAATTCGACAATCGGCTGATACCCAAGCTCCGTGCGGGATTTCGTAAGCTCCGCCAGCGAATGCTTAACATCACCCGGGCGAGGCGGGACATAAGCGGGATTCAAATCAGGCCGGCCCAGCAATTCGGCCATCTTGGTCGCCAGCTCAGTGATCATGCAGCTTCGGGCGGTGGCGACATTGAAGACATCACCGCTGAGCTTTCGCGTGTATCGCGCGGCTAGGAGATTGGCGTGGACGGCGTTGTGGACGAATGTGAAATCTCGCGTGGCGGTGCCGTCGCCGGTGATGGTGGGATGCTGGCCTGCCAAGAGCATGCGCGCGAAGGCGGCGATCACGCCGGCGTAGGCGCTGTTGGCGTTTTGGCGCGGGCCGAAGATGTTGAAATAGCGCAGAGAGACCGCGTCCATCTCGAAGCTGGAGGCATAGGCGCGGATGTATTGCTCGCCCGCCATCTTCGTTGCCGCGTAAGGACTCTGCGCGGAAGGCGCCATGGTTTCGATTTTGGGCAGCACTTCGCTGTCGCCGTAAGCGCTGCTGCTGGCCGAGAACATCACACGTCGCACGCTGGCTTTTCTGGCCGCATCCAACACGCGCACGGTTCCGTCGGTGTTCACCTGATGATAAACATCCGGATTCGCCACGCTCGCCGGTACGGAAACCATCGCCGCCAGATGAAATACATACCGCGCGCCTTTAACCGCCCACGCAACAGCACTCTCGTCCAGAATCGACCCGCGAATCAGCTCAACATTTTTCAAATGCGAGAGATTCGATCCATCGCTTCCGGACAGATCATCAATCACCGCGACGTTCGCGCCGAGAATCGACAAGGCTTCGGCCAGATGCGACCCGATAAACCCCGCCCCGCCGGTGACAAGCACGCGGGCATCGCGGAAGGAATCGCCGTGGAGTTTTTTCCAGTCTGTATTCACCATTTTGAGTCGCGTAGTGTAACCAGGGAATGATAGAGGTCGAGTGTTGCGGACAATTGCCGCTCAAATGTGAATTGGTCGCGGATGAGTGCGGCCGCCGCGCGACCCATGCGTTTAAGACCATCCAGATCGCTCAGGAAATCCACCGCGGCGGAGATAAATGCGTCATGATCGATCGGCACCGATCGCCCGGTCACGTTTTCGACGATCAGCGAGCTGGTGCCGCTGGTTCGCGTGCGCAGCGCCGGCACGCCGACGCTCATCGCCTCGGCACAGACGAGCGAAAACCCTTCACGGATCGAAGGCAACAGGATCGCATCCGCCGCCTGATACGCCGGCAGCGGATCGCGATGGCCGAGCAGAAACACGCGTTCGCCAAGCTCCTCGCGTTCGATTCGCCGGCGAAGCATCGCCTCGTGAGGCCCTTCGCCCACCAGCAAAATCTTCAAATTCGGCACTCGCCCCTGCGCTGCAACGGCAAGATCCAGCAGCCAGTCTTCATTCTTGGGATAATCCAGCCGCCCAACATAAATCGCGACGCGATCGTCTGGGCCAAGATTAAGCGAACGCCTCGCCGCTAATTTGGCCTGCTCATCGGCAACTGCAAAACGCTGCGTATCAATGCCATGCGGAATTAACGAAATCTTATCAGATGGGACGTGGGCATCGTGGACAAGCCAATCCTTCGCCTCCGCCGAAGCCACATGCGAATGATCCCCAAAATCAGTGAACAGATTTCTCGGCCAAGCCAGTGAGATATGTGAAAGATGAACCGTATAAAGAATCGGCTTGTGCTCCTGAACCTTTCGGCCCAGCAAGGTCGCCCGCCTGTAATGCGTATGGATCACATCGACGGGATGATCCGTGAGATATTCCCGCATCATTCGTACACTTCGCATGAAAGAAATCGGGCCGCCCTTGAGCGGGATTTTGACATAGGGAAACGGCATTGAGTCAAACAACCACTGCCACGCCCCGGTGTCGCCGGCGATGGTGATCCGATGCCCAAGTTTGTGCATCGCCTGCGAAAGATCGGTGATGTAACGAGAAAGCCCGCCGGCGTCGGCGCCGAGCGTGAGGTGGAGGATATGGAGGGGAAGAGGGATAAAGCACCAAATTCAAAGCACCAAAATACAAACAAATTCAAAATTCAAATTTCGAAATTCAAAACGGACGGTCCGTTCTATTCTGATTTTTTGAGGATCGAACTGAAAATGCTTACAAACTCAACGGATTCCTGGATGAGATCGCAACGTTGCTTCTCAATCGATGCCTGTTCACCTGTGTCCAACAATCTCAGATGAAACCGGCATTCCTTTGATTCTTTTCTACAAACACGAATACGGTAAAGAAAATCCTTTTTACTAAGCGACTCATTGGCCTCAATATAATTTGCACCCACCGATCCGGATGCTCGCAAAAGTTGACGCACATCGATTCGGTTGCCCTCTGTCCGTGGCAGAAGTTTCACAAAAGCGCGAACATGCTTCGCAAACTGAAAAATTCTCTCCTCCAAGTCGTATTGTTTAGAATTTTCCG
>DATAPK010000586.1:0-6497 GCA_036265245.1 Tepidisphaeraceae bacterium
GATACACGTTGACCCGCGCCCGATCGCCCGGCTTCTTCACCAACCGCGCGCCGGCGAAACGCCCTTGCTTCTCCAGGTACCGAAACGCCTCGAGATCCACGCCGCAAAGACGAGCCGCCTCCTGGCGCTCCACAAACCCCACCGGCGGAAACGCGTCGGCACCGATCGTCTGCCGCAGTCGCTCGACTTGATCCGCCGGGTAGACCTTCGCCCGCCCCCCGCCCGGCCAAGGTATCCACGTCGCCGGCGGCACTCGCCCCGCGAGCTCCCACTGGTACCACGTCTTGCTTCCGATCCCGCACATCCGCGCCGCCTCATACCGATCCACAAACCCCGCCGGCAGAGACGCAGCGGCGCTCTGATCTGTAACGTCCGACCTCTGGCTCGGGGCTTCTGGCGTCTGGCTTGTGGCTTCTGACTGGTGTTGTGACATGGAGATGAGCCCTCAGTTGATGCTGCGCGCATTGCGATACTGCCCCCTCAGAGACGCGCAGAAGGGATATCGGCAAAGGGGAGGGCGGAGCGGGAGTTTGCGAGGGCGGGCGCTCCTATTACTCTTCGCACCCTATATGGCCAAGAAGGGGATCAAGGGCAAACCCGCCGCGGAAACAGCCACCGAAATCACCGCGCCAGAAAAGCATCTGTTTTCACAACGGGCAATAGTAACGATACAAGACAGACGAACAATGCGCGGTCATCATTCGATTTCCCATGACAGCAGTTTAATCACGACGTGAGAGGCCTAACGAGAAAAGTCTTAGCGGTCAATCCACGATTTTAATTGCGCGGTCGGTGAAAGATTGTTGTTCTCTTCTACTTTGTCCCCTGACGCACCAGTAAGCCAACCGCTCTTGAGAAGTCGTTTGATGCTTTGATTAACCTCACTATCAGTGAACTTTCCTACGTTTCGGTTACCGCAGATACGCCACCGCATTTCTTTCCATTTACACGCGGAAAGTGGTTGAGCCGTCCGTTTGACCGCCCGATCAACGGTTTGAGGCAGTGCTGTTTCAGGTGCGATCTGCATACCCGCGAACAAGGTGCCAGGTTTGTTTTGAACGTTCTGGCGTTGCGCACGGATCACATCACACGCGGCTCGATTGAACAGATCGAATGCTGGCTCATAACGGGTCATAAACGCAATCCAGTATTTCGGAATCGATGAAGTGTCCGAGTAGACGGCCAGAGCTTCCACGAGCTTGAACCAAGTTTTCAACTTTTGCCGGTATTCATCGACAAGCTTTGCGCACTTTTCTTCCCACAAAACTTTGCTGTCTTGCACAATTGATTGCCAGTAATTTCCCCCAGCAATATCGGTCAAGAGTGCTTGATATTTCTGCGTTTGTGCATGTTGTACTGCGGCTTCCTCACCATACATGGCGTCAAGCCACATAGCCCTATCATCTTCTTCAGCATCGATCACCATCGGGTCATGTAGTGCGCCGGTTTCCGCAAGACGCATTTCCACACTGCGAGTGAGAGCCGCTTGTCGCATGAAGGCACGTGCCATAAAGACAATCAATGCTTCAACGCTGGAATTCTGGCGCACCTTGTCAAATATCAGCCGCAATTTCGAGGGAATAGAAACGGGGGAATAGAAACGGGAATAGAAACGGGGACGCATCTAGTTTCCGCTGACAAGCCTCACCGCTAGCTTGCGGTCGTTCATACCATTCCCATCCGCGCAGCGCCCAAAACCCCAAAAATCCCCCTCCCAAAAATTCTTTTTCCCCATTCCCACTCCGCCAATGCAGTTTCCCAAAAACATGTTGCGCCAAACCGACACTTTTCGCACAACTACCCACGACATATAGAGCGCTAAGCTACGCACGGGGCGTTCATCGCGAACCGCTCCCGCCACCCACCCAAGCGCTTTTCACGCCGTCCCCATCGCTTTTCACGCCCTCCGCATCGCTCCCGGCCTCCCGCAAAGTGAAGGTGAGTGCGCCCGCATTGACTTTGATTGCGCCCGGAGGGGTGGGTGTTGCGTGCGAAGCGCTCAAGTAGCCGTCCCGCGCGCTGGCTACACCATCCGCCGCGCTTCCGGCCCCATGCGCAGCGGATCGGAACGCGCCCGCAGTGTACTGCGCGCCTCCGATACATGCGGGCGCATCCCCCTTCACTCCGCACGCGCGCCGCTTCGAAGCGCACACAGCGCCCGCGCCGACGGGCGCGCCCGTAAAACCCGCGTTGCCCATGATAAGAGGTACATCTGCCACCCCCTCCGATGCCGATCAGGCGATGAATTAGAAGTGGCGCGAACCCGCTCATGAGGCCGTCTATCCGCGCAACGCCAAAAACCCCAAAATCCCCTCCCAAAAATTTCTTTTCCCCCATTCCCACCCCGCCAACGCACTTTCCCAAAAACAAGTTGCGCAAAAACAACACTTTCCGCGCAGCGCCGCCAGTAATAAATAGAGAGCCCTATGCTCCCGCGCATCCCTCCCGCGCATTCTTTGAAAATCTCGCAGCTTCTTCCCAAAAGCCCACCCCTTTGAGGTGGGACCTCAGGGATGCCGCAGCTCCATGCACGACCATGCACGATCCTGCACGATTCCCAAATTTCGTCTCAACGACGCCTCCCAGTTGAGACCTTTTCCCCAGGATTCCCCAGAATTCCCCATCACGGTAAACCCTCTCAACCCAACTCCTGGCCCACCCACGATTAACGCCCTCCCACTCCAACACGATGGGGAAATCCCCTCCAAAATCGTTTAGCGACCCCGCTTGCGGGGTGTGCCCAACCGCCCAAATTAACCGAAACTTGACGCCCCCAAGCGCATCCTTTATCTTGTAAAGCATCGCATCGAGACTCTCATCTCGCCGCGATAAGGAAGCATCTCATGCGGCTCAACGACGCCCTCTCACAGATCGCCGACATTCGCCAGCAGATCGCCCGATCGCAGGCGTTCCGCGGCTATCGCTCTCTTTCCACCGCCCTCACCGGCGTCCTCGCCATCCTCGCCGCCTTCGTCCAAAAGCTCTGCGTCGTCGATCCCATGCACCACCTCGATCGCTATCTCACCATCTGGCTGATCACCGCCCTCACCAGCATCGCCATCGTCGGCATGGAACTCGCCATGCGTTGCTGGCGAAGCGATCAGCCCCTCCAGCGCGAACTCAGCTTCCACGCCATCGAGCAGATGACCCCCAGCCTCGTCGCCGGCGCATTGCTCACCGTCGTCATCACCCAGTTCTGTGAAGAAATCGCCTGGGCATTACCCGGACTCTGGTCGATCCTCTTCGGCCTAGGCGTCTTCGCCTCCCGCCGACTTCTCCCGCGCCCAACCTTTTTTGTCGGCGGCTTTTATCTCCTGGCGGGCTTGCTCATGATCTCCATGCGACAAAAAGCTTTGGCACCTTGGACTATGGGCGCCACCTTCAGCCTAGGCCAACTCTCCGCCGCCGCCCTGCTGTATTTCAACCTGGAGCGAAACAGTGAGCGCCTCGTCACCGAATAAAAAAGATCCCGCCGCCCCCTTCGCCTACGAAGGCCTCGAGCGCGTCATCCACGAACGCGCCCGCCTCAGCATCCTCTCGTCCCTCGCCGCGCATCCGCAGGGATTGGTCTTCAACGACCTCAAATCCCTCTGCGCCCTGACCGACGGAAATCTCAGCCGCCAAATCCAACTCCTCCAGGAATCCGGCCTGGTCGAAGTCTGGAAAGGCACCAAAAACAACCGCCCCCAAACCCTCTGCCGCCTAAGCGACGCCGGCCGCAAACGCTTCCTCGAATACATCTCCGAACTCGAGCAAGTCGTCGCCAACGCCATGTCCTCCAGGAAAGAATCCCCCAAGCCCGCCAAGGAAAAACTCTCCCTCGCATAAGGCGAAATTTTTTTTATGCCGAAACTTTACATCATAAAGCAAGTGATAGGATTGAGGTATTTATGATGAACTGGATCCGCCACCTAGACCAACTCCTCCGCGGCGAAACCACCCGCATCGAACAGCTCCGAGCCGAAAAATTCGATGTCCCCATCGTCGGCCTCGCCGTGATGATCGACCTGCTCGGCCTGATCTACGGCGCCTGCATGGGCGCCTTCGCAATCACCGGCAGCGGCAGCGGACACCTGATGCAAATCCCCGCCACAATGCTCAAAGTGCCAGCATTATTTCTGCTCACGCTCGTCGTCACGATGCCGTCGTTGTATGTCTTTAACGCCCTCGTCGGATCGCGCCTGAGTTTCGTCGCGGTGCTGCGGCTATTGATCTCCGCCATGGCGGTGACACTCGCGGTTCTCGCTTCGATCGGGCCGATCGTCGCGTTCTTTTCAGTCTGCACCACGAGCTATCACTTCATGGTGGTGCTGAACACCTTCGTCTTCGCTCTCGCAGGCGCATTGGGCTTGGCGTTTTTACTCCAGACGCTTCATCGCATGACCATCGCCGAACATTTTGGATCGTCGATGCCAGTGCCGACGGCGTCGGAATTGAGCGTCGATGAAACCAATCCGGAAGCAAATACGTCGGGCCCATTGCAGGCAGTGGATGGATATGTGCTCGGGCCGCATGTGAAGACCGTGTTTCATATCTGGGTCATGGTGTTTGGGCTCGTCGGATCGCAGATGGGCTGGCTGCTGCGCCCATTCATCGGCGCACCAGATCAGGCGTTCACCTGGTTCCGCCCCAGGACCGGCAACTTTTTTCAGGCTGTACTCGATGCTATCTGGCACCTGGTTAAATGATTCTCGCCACGCGAACTCACCCCGCGCGGAGTTGTCGACCAGACAACAACTGGTCTGCGCCCTGGGGTGCGCAAGCTTCTACGGCTTGGTGATGGGCTCATCCGGCGGATTCACCGGCGAACGCGCATTTCAGCCGATTTATTCGGCGATCAAAGTTCCAGTTTTGATATGGCTGACCTTTGTTCTCTCGCTGCCGATCTTTTTCACGCTCAACACATTGCTCGGCCTGCGTGATGATTTTGCTCAATGCCTTCGCGCACTGTTGAAAACGCAGATGGTGGCCATGATGGCGATTGCATCCCTCGCGCCTTATACCGCCGTCTGGTATCTTTCGACGAGCGAATATGAGCCTTCGATTTTGTTCAATGCGTTCATGTTCACGATCGCAAGCTTGGCGGGGCAATCGACACTGAGGCGGATGTATCGGCCAATGATCGAGCGAAATTCCCGGCACCGCCTGATGCTGCGATTGTGGTTGTTCATCTGCGCGTTTGTCGGAATTCAGATGGGATGGGTTTTACGCCCGTTTGTTGGCGATCCGCAATCCTCCGTGCATTTCTTCAGGCAGGGTGCGTTCAGCAACGCGTATATCATCGTCGCGAGGTTGATCTGGCACACAGTGACGCGAGCCAGTCGCTAAAAATCGGCAGATGCGTAAACTAGGAGGCAATGGTTAAGGAAAAGAATTCTGAAAAAGCGCAACAGTTCTCGCTGGAAGCGGCGAAACTGGCGGCGCATACGCGATGTCATCATGTGGTCGTGCTGGATGTGCGCGGCTTATCGCCGGTATGTGATTTTTTTGTGATCGCATCAGGCACCAGCGCCCGGCAGATGCGAGGCGTGGCGGATGAGATCACCGAACTCGGCGAAAAACAGGATTTCAAATCGCTGCATCGGGATGGATATGAAGGCGAATCCTGGGTACTGATCGACTTTGTGGATGTGATCGTGCATCTGTTCTCGGATGAAGCGCGGGCATATTACGATTTGGACAATCTGTGGGGGGATGCGAAGAAGGTGGAAGTGACTTGAACCACCACCGCCACCCATGGTGGCGGCTTTATAAGGGCGGGGTCAGGATTGATTCGAGAGATATCCGAGCATGAGGCCGCGCATGACGTTCCAGTAGAGCATGGCGCGTTGGGGGTTAAACTTCAAAAGCGACAATGTTGCACCGGCCAAGGGCCGCGCGGTCATGTAGCCGGCGTACCAAGCGGGGTATCCGTGGGTTCGGATGACGTGTCCGACGCCACGGGAATAGACAAGTGCTTTGCGGATTTCCTTGGACATGACGGCCTGGTTTTCCATCGGGCCGGGGTGCTCGACTTTGATTGAAGGCTCGTAGTAGAGCGTGAACCCGCGGGCGAGACAGCGAAGAAGATAATCAGCGCCTTCGCCAGCGCCCCAGGGAGTGCCGGCGCCAGGGCCAAGACGTTCATCGAGCGGGCCGACCAGATCGACCATGCGCTTGCGAAGGAACTGGGTGAAATCGACGCCCTGCCACCAGAGGCGATAGCGCGTGATGAGGCCGGGGCGAGTGGACCAATGCTTGTCGCCGACGATGCTGGTGGTGAGGCCGTCCCATTCAGGATGGGCGATCAAAAGGCTGCGAATGTCGTGAAGCAGGGTCGTGGGATAGATGCTGTCATCATCGGGGAAGGCGAGGACGTCGCCGGTCATCGCGCGCATGCCGACGTTTCGCGACCGGCTGCATCCCAGTGCCGAGCGAAGATGGCGAATGTCCATTTTATCTTTGAATCGCGCGACGATCGGGGCGATGCATTCGTCGGCGTTCTGATCGACAATGAT
>DATAPK010000587.1:0-4424 GCA_036265245.1 Tepidisphaeraceae bacterium
ATTGATCGTTGACGCGGATGCTGTGCTGGCCGTCACGATCGGCATGCAGCTTTTCCAGGCGATTGCCCGGAGGAGAGCGAAGATCGTCAAGCCTCACTGCTGCATCAAGTTGTCGAAGTTTTCGCAACGCCGCTCGCTGGACGTCAGCACCGAGTTTCCGAATCGGCAATCGGTGAAACAGCCGTTGCGTATCGCGATCTCGGAAACTCAGAATCATTTTCACGCAATAGTAACGCGACGCGTTATTATTAGCAATCTCAAAAAACCGAACCCCGGCGCCAGGCCGGGGTTCGGGGGTTATCTGAAGATCGATCGCGAGGTTACTTAATAAACAGCATCTCCCGATACGTCGGCAGCGGCCAGAGGTCGTCGGCGACCATGGCTTCCAGCTTGTCGCCGGATTCGCGGACAACAGCCAACGCGGAGAAAATATGCTCTCGCGCGTGCTTGGCGTGGTCGAAGGGTTCGCCTTCGGCGTGGTGGTTCACCGCTTTCTCCAGCGTTTTGATGGCGCTGGTGAATTCGTTGATGGTGCTGACCAATATGCCGAACATCTCAGTCCCGGCGGCGCTGCTCGCGCCGGCGGCTTTGGCCGCCGCGATGCTTTCGCCGACGTCCTTCTGATACCGCAACGCGGCTGGAAGGATCATCGTCTTGGCCATCATCAACGCCGTCTTGCCTTCGATCACCAGGGCCTTCACATAAGCCTCGGAGAGAATGTTGAGGCGGCTGCGAAGTTCCTTTTCGCTGTAGACCTTGTACTTGCTGAAGAGAGCGATGGTTTCAGGTTCGACGATGACGGGCAGGGCGTCGATCGTGTTCTTGAGATTCGGCAGGCCGCGTTTTTCGGCTTCGGCGTGCCATTCCTCGGCGTAACCATTGCCGTTGAAGATGACCTTCTTGCTCTCCTTGATGATGCCGGGGAGCAAATCCTGCATGGCGGCGTTGAGATTCTTGCCGGCCTTGATGTCGGCTTCGATCTTGGTCGCCATGAAGTCGAGTGATTCGGCCACGATGGTGTTGAGCACAGTGTTTGCACCGGAGATATTGGCGCTGGAGCCAACGGCGCGGAACTCGAACTTGTTGCCGGTGAAAGCAAACGGCGAGGTTCGGTTGCGGTCGCCGGCTTCCTTGGGAATCTTGGGAAGGATCGAGACGCCGGTTTCGAACATGCCGCCTTGCTTGCTGCTCTTGGCGCCGCCTTTTTCGATCTGCTCGATGACATCGTGAAGCTGCTCGCCGAGGAAGATCGAGATGATCGCCGGCGGGGCTTCGTTGGCGCCCAGGCGATGATCGTTATGAGCCGACGCAATCGCCAGGCGAAGAATCTTGCTGTACTTGGCGACAGCGCGAATGGTGGCGACGGTGAAGAACAAAAACTGCGCGTTATCGTGCGGCGTGTTGCCGGGTTCGAGCAGGTTTTCGGTATCCGTGCTCATCGACCAGTTGTTGTGCTTGCCCGATCCGTTGATGCCGGCGAACGGCTTTTCATGGAGGAGGCAGACCAGCCCGTAATAGTCGGCGGTCTTTTTCAGAATCTCCATGATGAGATTCTGGTGGTCGGTGGCGAGGTTGCTGTCTTCGTAGATCGGGGCGATTTCGTACTGGCTGGGGGCGACTTCGTTGTGACGGGTTTTGACCGGCACGCCGAACTTGAAGAGCTCGGTTTCAGCGTCGGCCATGAACGCGAGAACGCGTTCGGGGATCGAGCCGAAATATTGATCTTCCAGTTCCTGACCTTTGGGGGGCGGCGTGCCGAAGAGCGTTCGGCCGCAGGCGATGAGGTCGGGGCGGTTGAGATAAAACATTTTGTCGATAAGGAAATATTCCTGCTCGGGGCCGACGGTGGTGACGACGCGGGGGGCCGTCTTTCCGAAGAGCTTGAGGACGCGAAGTGCCTGGGTGCTGAGGGCATCCATGGACTTAAGAAGCGGGGTTTTCTTGTCGAGTGCTTCGCCCGTCCAACTCAGAAACGCGGTCGGGATGACCAGCGTTGAGCCGTTGGGGTTTTCCATGATGTAGGCGGGGGAAGTTGGGTCCCAGGCGGTATAGCCGCGGGCTTCGAAGGTGGCGCGCAGGCCACCGGAGGGGAAGCTGGAGGCATCCGGCTCGCCCTTGCTGAGTTCCTTGCCGCTGAATTCGGCGATTGCGCCGCCGGCACCATCGGGGGTGAGGAAGCTGTCGTGCTTCTCGGCGGTGATGCCGGTCATCGGCTGGAAAAGGTGCGTGTAGTGCGTCGCGCCTTTTTCGATGGCCCAGTCTTTCATGGCGGCGGCGACGTTGTCGGCGATGGTCGGGTCAAGCGGGGCGCCGTGCTTGATGGTCTTCTGAAGGGCTTTGAAGACCGGCTTGGGCAGCCGCTGGCGCTGCACCTCTTCATTAAAAACGTTGATCCCGAAGAGATCCTTGATGTGGACCGTCTTAAAATCGACTCGGTTGAGCTGATGCTTTGCACAAGCGATGCTTTTGATCGCTTCCTGGCGAACGGTGGACATTGCCGACTCCTGAAATAAGTTGGAACCAAAAAACAACGCGCGGAGCAACTTTTATAAGCAACCTTGCCCGTACGTCAAGCGCTGGCTCCGCCGACAACAGCGCGGTTTAGATTGAGCAAAAGCCGTGCGCGACGAGAGATTAGCGGACATGCGGGGGAAGGGTGCGCGCAGAGCGCGCATTGGGGTGGCGTGATCGAAAAAGCGCGCAGGATTTAGGCAATCCTAGGGATCGGTGAAACACTGACCAAGCCGTTTGCAGGCTAAGGGTTGCGATTGGATCGGTGTGATTTGGAGGCCGAAAACGTCGAACATCCAGCATCCAATATCCCCTGTTGAAGCAAGACCGGCGGTTTGGGATTTGACGGGGGGTGGGAAGGGCAATATTCTCGCGATTTTCGATGAGTTTGGGGGAAATGATGATTGGATGTTATGAGCAGTCAGGGTCATTGGATCGACCGTGTGGCCGCACAGGTTGAAGAGCACGTTCGCCGGAACAAGGGCGAGGGGGCTTCGGTTGTTTGCGCCTCGGGCATCAGCCCCAGCGGGTCGATTCATCTCGGCAATCTGCGGGAATTGATGACCGTTCACCTGGTCTGCGAAGAGCTTCGCAGCCGGGGATTGACGGTCGAGCATATCCATTCCTGGGATGATTTTGACCGGTTTCGCAAAGTGCCGGTCGGGGTGCCCGATGCGTTTGCGGCACATATCGGCAAGCCCATTTGCGACATCCCCGATCCCGGCGACGAATACGATTCTTACGCGTCGCGGCACATCGCCGAGTTTCAAAAGTCGATGGAGCAACTGGGTATTCGGCCCCGCTACATCCGCCAATCGCAGGAGTATCGGGCCGGGAAATATAACGAGCAGATCAAAGTCGCGATGAACAAGCGGCTGAAGATTTTCGATATCCTCAACAAATATCAAACATTGGAGCGAGAAGGGGCCGAGCCGGTGGAAGCGCGCCGCGAGGCGTATTATCCGCTGCGAGTCTATTGCGCGAAATGCGGGACGGATTCGACGAAGATCACCGGTTGGGACGACGCAGCCAATTTGGTCAGCTACGCATGCGCGAAATGCGGCCATGCGGAATCGTTTAAGCTCGAAGGCCCGATCAACGCCAAGCTGGTTTGGAAAGTCGATTGGCCAATGCGCTGGGTTTTTGAAGGCGTCGACTTTGAACCCGGCGGCGAAGATCACGCGGCCCCGGGCAGCAGTTACACCGTCGGCAAACAGATCGCCCCAGAAATCTTCAGCGGCAAGGCGCCATCCTTCACGGAATATTCCTTCGTCGGAATGGCCGGCCGAACCAAGATTTCTTCCTCCGCCGGCACAAACGCAACGCCTCAGGTGGCCCTCGATATCCTCGAACCCTGCATCCTCCGCTGGCTATACATTCGCCGCCAGGTGAAGCAGAAGTTCGACATCGACTTCGGCCAGCAAGTCGTGCGGCTATACGATGAGTGGGATGCGTATTGCAAAAATGTGGAATCAGGCAAAGCGAACGACGCCGATAAACGCGCCTTTGAACGCGCGGTGAGCAGTTCGCAAGGGAATGTTGGGCGCACGGAGCTGGCGGCATCGTTCAGGTTGCTGTCATCGGTCACAGATATCACCGAAGGCAATCTCGAGCAGATGCTGAACATAGTCATGGATCAAGTGCCTGGCGCGCCGACGGATCACGGCGTGCTGAAGGAAGAGCTTGAGCCGCGGCTGGGCTGTGCGATGCGCTGGTCGCAGCAATATGTGCCCGAGGATGAACGCACCCACGTGCAGAAAGCGTTTGATCCCGGCGTTTATGCAGGGCTCAGCGAGCAGAACAAGAAGGGGATTGCGATCTTGCTCGAGAAGCTCGAAGGGAACTGGAGCATGGACGGCATTTCGCATCTGGTATATGGCGTGCCGAAGATCCTGCTGGGATTGCCAATGGAT
>DATAPK010000588.1:0-5707 GCA_036265245.1 Tepidisphaeraceae bacterium
TCGTCGTGTCGGCGGGCGTGATCATGAATGTGATCCTCGCCGCGATTGGGTTTTTTGTGTTGTTCCTGATCGGCTTCGACGTGCCGCCGCCGGTGGTGGGATCGGTCTTCCCGAATTCCCCCGCCCAACATGCCGGCGTGCATGTCGGCGATCGAATTCTCGAATTCGACGGCAAAGTCCAACGCGATTTCACAAAGATTCAATTGAACGTCGCCCTGGTGCATGAAGGCGAAGCCGTGCCGCTGCTTGTGCAGCATCCGGACGGCAAGACCGATACGCTCTCGATCACGCCGACGCGATCCGATGCGGACACCACCGGCTTTTTGCAACTGGGCATCACGGGCTCGCCCGAGCTTCAGGGCCCCGAGCCCCGGCGGGAGATTATTCAGGATATCAAGGACGAGCAAGGCCTAAATCCGCCCGATGTGTATGCGGTTCAACCAGGCGAAAAAATCGTCGCCATCAACGGCGAGAAAATCGATCCGAGCGATAAGAAGCAATTGCAATCGTTTTGGCGGCTGGATCAGGCCGTGCAGCAATCCGGCGGCAAGCCGGTGACGATCACCGTCAGCGACGGCAAAACGACGCACGATGCGCAAATCATCCCGCGCTTTATGCCGCCGTTTTCAGGGACGATCAATTTCGCCGGCCTGATGCCGCGCGCCATCATCAACAGCATCACGCCCGACTCCAAGGCAAAAGGAAAACTTGTGCCGGGCGATGTCGTGCAATCGGTGACGGTGGGGACGGATACGACTCGCAATCCATCTCCCGATGCGTTGCTGCAAATCCTGCGATCCGCCGGCGACAGCGATGCGAAGGTGCAGCTTGTCGTCCTTCGTGACGGCAAAATGCAGACCGTCAACGATCTGACCACGATCAAGCTTCCCAGCGGCAAACGCGGGCTGGGCGTGCAGTTAGATTGCGACGCCAGCCATGCTGTCGTTGGCGGCGTGGTTCGCGGCAGCCCCGCCGATCAAGCCGGAATCTCCGCCGGCGATTCATCCGAACTCGTGGTCACTCGCGTCGGCGATCAGCCGGTCAGCAATTTTTACGATATCAAGCAGGCTCTGTCCGACGCCCAGCCGGGAAAACTCCCCATCACCTTCAAATCCGACGCCGGCGAAAAGACCGTGCAGCTTTCGCTCGACGAGCAGGAAATTCAATTCGTAAAAAGCCTGAACTATCGGATCGATCTGGTGCTGCATCCGCTCTCCGAGCCGCGCAAGACCAAGAACTTTGTCGTCGCCGCCAAGTGGGGCGTCGAAGAAACGCGCGATTTGATCGTGCAGTTTTACATCACGTTGCAGCGGATGTTCTCCGGCTCGGTGCCGGCGAAAAACATGATGGGGCCGTATGGAATCGTCCGCGCCGGCGCTGATTTCGCCTCGCGTGGTATGGATTACCTGATCTGGTTCCTCGCCATGATCAGCGCCAATCTCGCCGTCGTGAATTTCCTGCCGATCCCCATCGTGGACGGCGGCTTGTTCATGTTCCTCATCATCGAAAAATTCCAGGGCAAGCCACTTTCACCAAAAATTCAATCGATCGCACAGCTCGTGGGCATCGCCCTGATTGCCAGCGTATTTATCTTCGTTACGTATCAGGACATCATGCGGCATTAAAAGACGAACATTGAACATTCAACATCGAACATCCAACGTCGAAAGACCTGTTTAATGTTGAATGTTGGATGTTGAATGTTCGATGTTCAATTTCCTCTTTCTCAGCCATTCTTTCTGCCTTTCCGTCCAGCACCGAGCAGTAGTGCTATCAATCGCCTCGCATTCAAAATAGTCGCGGATGCTTTTAATCAGTTGATCCACGCCTTTCCCGCTCGTCGCGACCGTGTGAATCGATTCGATTTCATTTAATTCCCACGCTGATGTTGCATCCACCTTGTTGATGACGCGCAACGCGCCGGGAAATCGATCAAGCAGTGGAGTCTGATCCGGCGCGAGCGGGCGTGAAGCATCCAGCGCCAGCACAACACAATCCGCCCGCTGAATCTGCGGCTCACTCCGCTGAATCGCCTCCCGCTCAATCGCATCTTCCGTCGGACGAATCCCAGGCGTATCGACCAACTGCACCGCCAGGCCATCGAGATTGGCCATCTCACCGACCCAGTCTCGCGTGGTGCCCGGCACGTCGGCGGTGATGGAACGCTCCTGCGCAAACAGGCGATTCGCCAGCGTCGATTTCCCCACATTCGCCGCCCCGACAATCGCTACACGCGGCGGATGCAGCAGCCAATGGAGCGAACGATCGGTCAAAATCGCGTCAATCTCCTTAACTGGCAACGCGGCAACATTTTGTTCAAGGTCGTGCCAGGCGCGTTCTTGGGCTAGGAGTGTGCGTAATGCCAACTCCGTCGTCGCCAGCGGAAGATACGCCGCGACCTCTCGCTCGATTGCGTCATCTCCATCAATCGTATCATCCGGCAGCGGCGATTCCGTGCGCTCGACGACTTCAAATCCAGCTTTCATTGCGAGGGACATGACCGCCCGAACCACCCACGCTCCGCCATGCAGATTGATGTCGGCAAAACATTCATCGTTCGAGAGAACGATCACTGGATCGTCCAATTCCCCGCCCACATCGTCCCGAAAAACCCCGTGAACTGCATTCATAACTCGAAGCGGTTTGGAAAAATGCGCTTGAACGAAATCCTTTGCGCCGGGGCCAACCACCCGAATCACCGCGATGGCGGCGACACCGGGAGGAGTGAGGAGGATGGCGCGGTTTGTGCTCATACGCTGGGTAAATCCGAATGACCAAACCAGAATGACCAATGAATGACCAAGCCCCAATGACCAATTGATCGCAATGCATTATTCGGGTTTCGTCATTCGGGTTTCATCGGTCATTCTGGTTTAGTCACTCGGGCTTGCCTACGTTCCGTGCTTGATATGGTGTTCTGTAAACGCCAGCGCAATTCCATACAGCGTCAGGTCAGGCGCGATCGCGTGGATCAACTCCCACCCCTCAAACAACTTCGCGGCGTCTCCACCCGTTGCGATGACGTCCGGCCAAGTGCCCAGTTCGGTGGCGTAATTTTCGACGATTTCCTTCACCATCCCGCGAATGCCATAATAAACGCCGTGCAGGATCGCCTGCTCGGTGGATTTTCCAAACAGACCCTGCGGTGCGTTCAATTCGACGCGCGGAAGCAGGGCGGTCTTCTCGTGCAGCGCATCCAGCATGAGCGATGTGCCCGGCACGATCGCGCCGCCCAGGAAATCGCCGTTGTCATTGCAGCAATCGATGGTGATCGCGGTTCCCGCATCGACGACAACGCACGCCTTCTCCATCTGCTCGTAAGCGGCGGCGATATTCAGAACCCGATCCACGCCGGTTTGATTCGGCTCGTCGGTCAGCACTTCCCTCGGCAGATCGATCTCCCGGCCCACCCACTGCATGCGCTGGTTCGTTGCCCGCATCGCCGCCGTCGCGATTGATTCGTTGAGTTCCGGCCGAACGCTTGCCCCCACGATCGCGACATTGTCCCGCCCGTCCATTGCCTTCCACGCCTCTGTCAGCGCGGCAGGCAACTCATTCATCTTGTCATGCGGAATGCGCGTAGCGTGCCGGAGCTCTCCCCCAATAAACGTACCCAATGCCAAACGCGAATTCCCAACACTGACAACCAAAAGATTGATATCCATCCCGGAATAATAGCGTCTAAAGTGCGATCTGAGGTAATCAGAAAATCTGGATGCTTCTCGAAAGCGAGATATCGCGCTAAACGCCGCTTGCGGTTTAGCAAATCAACAAGGTGGTTACACCGATATGTGAGATTGCCAGCGATAGCCCGCTATTTCGATCCCCGTAGCGCCGCGCATTCCTGATCGATTCGCCGAATCAGCGCCCAATCGTTCTTGTAACTGACCGGCAGAAGCTTCCCATCGCCGCCGTCTCCAAAGACCGCCTCTAAAGGTGTTCCCTTGGCCTCAAAGCTCATCATTGCCTCTTTGACCTTATCCGCCAGTTCTGGTTTGAGGTTATAGACATATCCCAGCGCTGCACTTGGAAAGCTTTCGGATCGATAAATGCTGCGAAATTGATTCTTGGCGATGCCGCCATCCGCCTCGGCGCGCTCGAGCATGTCGGCTGCAACCGCGGCGGCCTGGTAATCGCCCTTGGCGATGCCCGAGATCGACGCTTCATGTGCCGACGACATCCGAATCACATAATCGCGCTCTGGTTGAAGCGAATAATCACTGCTCAGCAGCACCATCGGCGCTTTGTATCCGCTGTTGGAATTCGGCTCGGTCAGGGTCAGCTCATGGCCCTTCAAATCGGCCAGTTTCATCACCGGGCTGGATGTCGGAACAATAATTTCAATATGCGTGCCCGCGGGATCGCTGGTCGGCACACGGCAGACGGGGACAAATCCGCAGTTGTTGACCGCCTGCGGCACCGAGCCGGTATTCAAACCTGATACCTGAAGCTTTCCATCCTGCATCGCCTTGAGCTGCTCGTCGATCGTTTTGAACAGCAAATACTCGACCGGTTTGCCGGTGACTTTTGAGAGATGATCGCAGAACGGCTTCCACTCATCACGGATTTTTTCGGGTTCATCGTCGGCCACATAACAAAAAGTCAGCGTCGGCGGATCGATCAACTGCTTTGGATCGGAAGGGGGGTCGGCGACGAGATCGTGATCCGCATCGGTAAAGTTATCCGCCAGCTTCTCCGCACTGTTGGAGATAAGCTGCATTTGCATCGCACTGTTTTCTTTGACGTTCTCGTCGAACGGCTTGCGGACTTGCAGAAAATACATCGCCCCCGCGCCCGCGCTGGCTGCGATGAGGATTAATAGCACGGTTACAAAAAACTGCGCACCGAATCGACGCGGCTTAGAATTGATCATCTCATCCATGGCAAGAGGCCTCAATGAAGGGATTTCAGAACTCTTAGGTTGCCCCAGATAAGCCGCGTTTGCAAGTAAATTCAGAGTTGTTGACGCTCGATCGAATGGGATTAGCCGCCGCCGCTCCCCAGATTATCCGCCTGCGGCTCGGTCATCCGCCGCGGATCGAGTGCCTTCTGAAGCGCCGCCGCATCCAGCACCTTTTTCTCCATCGCGATTTCTCGGACTGTCCGGCCTGTTTTCAGGCTCTCTTTGGCAATCTCCGCGGCCTTGTCGTAACCGATCAAGGGGGCAAGACTTGTGCCCATCGCCAGGCTCTGCTCCACCAACCCATTGCATCGCTCGCGATTGGCGTCGATGCCGGCGGCACAACGGTCGGCGAAGACTTCGGCCGCGCGCGAGAGAACCTCGATCGACTGAAGCAGGTTGTATGCCATCACCGGCATCATGACGTTGAGCTCGAACGTTGAGCCCAAACCCGACGCAGCGAAAGCGATGGTCGCGTCGTTGCCGATCACCTGCGCGCAAACCTGAAGCGTCATCTCGCTCATCACCGGGTTCACTTTGCCCGGCATGATCGACGATCCCGGCTGCGTCGACGGAATCGAAATCTCGCCGATGCCGCAGCGCGGTCCCGACGCAAGCCAGCGGATGTCGTTGGCGATTTTCGAGAGCGAAATCGCGATCGTCTTGAGAAAGCCGGACGCCTCGACGACGCCGTCTTTGGACGCCTGCGCCTCGAAGTGATTCTTCGCTTCAACAAATTCAATGCCCGTCTTCTGCGCGATCAGCTTGATCGCGGCCTTGGCGAAGTCCGGATGCGAATTAATTCCG
>DATAPK010000589.1:0-4506 GCA_036265245.1 Tepidisphaeraceae bacterium
TCTTTCAGGATCAAAAAGCCCTGGAAGGCGTGGAAGAACGCGAAGCCGCCGGCGAAGCACTCACACCCGAATTCGTCCAGTTGAAGCTCGATCGACAGGACAACCTGGCCAACGACCGCAAGTCCGAAGCCCAATCCGTCGCCAGCTACAACCAGGCGATCGCCAAGCTCGAACTCGTCAAAGGCACGCTGCTGCAATACAACAACGTCATCATGCAGGAAGATATGATTCCGTATGAGCGAAAATGGGTAGCGAAGAAGTAGGCTTGAAATACCCAATGACCAAGTCAGAATGACCAATGAATTCCCAAATCTCAATTGCCCAAAACAATTGGGGCTTGGTCATTGGAATTTTGTTGGTCATCGGCCCTTGGTCATTTCACTGAACGCGTAAGACATTTAATTAGCAAGGCAATTCATGCTTTTGGCAGGCGATATCGGCGGCACAAACAGCAGGCTGGCGATATTCGATTTGCAATTCCAGCAGATCCATCAATCGGTCACGCCGAATGCGGGGCGCACAAGTTTCACCGAGATCGTTCGTGAATTTCTTACATCGGCGCCGCCGGATGCCGTGAAGCAAATTCGCAAGGGTTGCTTCGGCATCGCCGGGCCTGTGGCCGGCGGGAAGGTGACGCTCACCAACTTGAGCTGGCAACTCGATGAAGTCGCGCTGGCGAAAGATTTGGGATTGGATCGCGTTTCACTGATCAACGATCTGGTCGCTCACGCGGAAGGGATTGAGCTGTTGAAGCCGGAACAGTTGGTGCAACTCAACGTCGGTGAAGCGGCGGCGGAAGGAAATCGCGCCATCATCGCCGCGGGCACGGGACTGGGTGAGGCGGGATTGGTTTGGAGCCCAACCTTGAACGGATATCGCGCGTTTGCCTCTGAAGGCGGACATAGCGATTTCGCGCCGCGCACGGATCAGGAAATCGCACTCCTGCGATTCCTCCAGCAAACCAAAAAACTGACCGCAACCTGGGAAACGGTTCTCTCCGGCCCGGGGTTGAGAAATATCTATGATTTCATGATCTCGCCCGATCAGCTTGGCGCTGCCGCTGCGTTACAAAATCCAAACCCAGCGCCGTTCGACATCGCCAAGGCTGCAATGGAAAACTCCAACCGCGCCGCTTTCGCCGCGATGGATTTACTTGTCCACTTTTATGGCGCTGAGGCAGGAAACCTCGCTTTGAAACTACTTGCCGTCGGCGGCGTTTACCTCGGCGGCGGCATCGCGCCGCGTATCATCGACAAGCTCAAATCTCCTGCTTTTCTCGACGCGTTCTTCAGCAAAGGCCCCGAAAAGATGCGGCCCATGCTCCGAAAAATTCCCGTCTACATCATCAACTTCGATCTGAACGGCCTTTACGGCGCCGCGAACGTCGCGCGGCGACTATAAGTATTATAACTCTCGCGCCGCCGAGTTATCGGCCTCGCCCGCCAAAATGACACAGCTTGCCCGCATTCTCGCTTCCGGCGCCAACAACGCCGGCGAAGTGAAAGAAACCTCCGCGCCGCTCGTATTCATGGCTTAGAGTTCACCCATGCCCCTCGCACAGGCCAGCACGCCCCCCTTCTCTCTGGTTGCGGCGCGTCGCGACACGCTGAGCCTGATCCCCGCGCGGCATCAGTTCATTGCCGCCGTCGCGATCGTCGGCGCCCTTCTCGCCGCTGGATCGTGCGGGCTTTTTGCCGATCCATTTCGACACGCTTTGACGCTCACCGCCCTGCTCGCGATTTTCGCCGCGAGATTTCCCGTCGGGCCCGGTGCGTTGCGACGCATGCCGCTTTTCGTATTGTGCGCCCTGATCGGCGGCTACCTGTCCGCGTCGGATTCAACGGTCGTCAGCGCGATGGGCGTCCTGGTTTTGCTAGGCGGAGTCGCGATTTCAAACCCGGAATCTCAACCCGCGCTTCGGCCTGTCGCATTCGCCCTCTTTGTTTTTGCGATCTATCGCTTCGCGGATGACAACATCATCATGGTGTCGGTCGCCGCCGACCATCTCAGCGATTTGATTCTTCGCGGCGGCTCGATTGTTTCGGGCCATCCGCTAAAGATCGGCGTCGCCTTCGCCGCACTCGATCCGCTTATTCTCATGCTCGCGCTCGCCGTCGCATGGGTGGCTCAATCCCCTGCTCCACGAATGGGCCGCGCATTGTTGTTTCTGATTTCGATCCTCGCGGGGCATTTGCTTTATCTCGTTCTACTGCCGTCGATGAATTTGGATTCGCCGCTCGTTCGCTGGAATGTTCCAATGCTCGCGGCCGCGATTCACACGACGATCGCCGTCTTTATTCTTCGCTGGAGCCGCTTCAATCCCAATTACACCGTTCGCCGCGGCTGGATTATCATTCCGATTCTCGCCGCCCTGCTCTGCATCGCATTGCCCGTGGCCGCGACATTCCGTTTGCCCGGAATCAATGGATTTGAGAATCCGCAGGATTTTCAGCGACAACTGATCAGCACCGCCCTGGTTCTGGTGTTGTTGCTTGTGTTGTTCCTGCAGGCCCACCCGATCCGCATCGTCGCCGGGGCGCTTCTGCTGGCGGCTTCGATCTCGATCAGCGCGAAGATTTTGCAGGACCATCCCAATCTCCTGCCCGCCGCCACTACACAGCCCGGCCCCGCGACACAACCCGCCACCATGCCGACGACCAGCGAGGTGCCGCAATGAAGCGCGCCTATTTCGCCATCGCCCTGCTCGCAGCCTCGTGGCTTCCCGCGATCGGATATTTTCATCATCCCGATTTACGCATGTCCGGATTGCTGATCGCCGCCGCGATGGTGATGCTGCTCGACACGTATCACTGCAACATCCACCGCTCCCACGGCATCGCCGCGATGATTTTCTGCGTCGTTGCGGCAGTGATTTTACCCTTCCCCTATCGCATAATCCCCCTTCTGGCCGCTTGCGGCTTAGCGCTGCAAGTTTTCCCCATCCCCGTCCCTTGGCCGCGCACAATCGGCTCCGCCGCAATCAGCGCAGCAGCGATTCTGCTGATCCAATCCATCACCCTCTCCGCTTACATCCAACTCATCGCACGCTGGAACGATCTCCCCGCCTGCATCGCGCAGGCGATCGTCGCCATCTCGCGATTCATCGGCATCAGTGCAACCTACGACGGCCAATCAATCCAACTCATCGCCCCTCACCTGAATCTCCCGCTCGCTGCCACTTGGGATTTGCTGATCGATCCGATGACCGCCTGCTTCTTCGCCGGCGCATTGCTCTGGATCGGCTTTCGCCGCCCGCGAAACTTCCTGCTCACCGTCGTTTGCCTGATCCTCTGGCTCCCCGCACGCATCGCCCTAATGTCAGGCATCCTTTCGCACCGCACGCTGCTGGCCGATTCTCTTTCCACGCTCGGCCTGATGACCCAATTCTGGAGCACGTGGGTCAATCTGATTCTGCTGATCGTCCCCGCAACGCTCGCGTGGCTGCTGATCCCGGCGCCTGTTCCAACTCCCGCATCGCAGCAATCCAACCGCTCCGCCTGGTTTGCGGTCGTGCTCGCTTGCGCCGGCGGCGCTGCGATTGCCATGTGTCTTTTCTGGGATCCAGTCGGCCAGCGCGAAAAAGGCCGGGTAATCGTCGATGAATTTCATTCATCCTGGCAGCCCGATTACGCCCCCGCCACCGATGATCTCTCGCACTTTTACAACGTCTCCAAACTCGATGGCCCCATCACGGACACATCGCTTCATGCCTGCGATGTGTTCATCGTGAAATCGCCGATCAAACAATTTGAAACGCCCGAAATATCCGCGCTCAAAAAATTCGTCACCCGTGGTGGCGGCCTGCTTCTGCTTGGCGACAAAACACCCGACTCGCTCAACGCGCTTTCCGCGACCTTCGGATTTACTTTCCAAAGCGGCGAACTGATCAACATCGATCAGCCCCTCTGCAATCCGTCAGTCGGTCTCGTGCCTCATCCGATCCTGCAAAATATTCCCGAGATAACCCTGGCCCCATCCTGCTCAATCAACCCCAACCCCAATTTCGATCGCGGCCCGATTATTTCGACCGGCCTGCGCTCCGCAAATCGTCCCGAAATCCGCACAGACCCCGTCATCCAGCTTTGGACGATGCGGCATCTCAATGGCCGCGTCGTCGGATTCGCCGGCGCCGAAGCGTTTTCCACTTCGCATCTCACCGAACCCGGCCACTCGCAGTTGCTCACCGGCATGGTCGAATGGCTGAATCACCGCACCTTGCAAGACGATCCGCGCCCGCCCCTGGCCGGAATCGGCGCCATCGCCCTCCTCGCCGCGTTTGCACTAACCCGCGGCAAAACCTCCGCAATCCTCCTGGCCTGCAGCGCCGGACTGCTCGGATGGTCAGTCTCCATCCCCGTCATCTCAACGATCCAACATCGCGCCATGCCCGAGCCCCAGGCCGTTCAACATCCCCCATCCACCGCGCCTACCAATCTTCAGCAGACGATTACATCTCTTCCGATCAAGTAACAATTCATACGGATACGATTTGATATTCACGCACAA
>DATAPK010000590.1:0-7488 GCA_036265245.1 Tepidisphaeraceae bacterium
GCCCGATAGATTGATCGAGTTTGCTCCACCCAGCGTGAACGCGCCAGCCGTCGAGGCGATCGTAATTCCTGCAAAGTTGGTTCCTGCTGCAAAGTCGTCTGTGTTTGTTGTCTGGGTGGTGCCGTCGAAGGTCAGCGAATCTCCCGGTTGCGGAGGATTTCCGCCAACCCAGTTGTTTCCATCAGTCCAGTTGGCCGAAGTACCAGAACCGCCATTCCATGTGATCGGCGATGCCGATGCCCGCATGCCCGCCACTCCAAGGCTGGCCGCCAACACCAATGCTTTGATAGAAAGCTTGCGCCTGATGAATAGAGAAGTGTCCGCCATTGCATTTTCTCCCAACAAAAAACCTATCCGTAACCCAAGCCATCAGCCTCCGGACCGATCTGTTCATCAAAGAACAGGCTTGTTTTTTTTGGAATTTAGCGAAAAATCGCCCCAGAAAAAGATGCGCTTTTCTCGCCCGTCTCCAAGAGCAACTTTAACTAAATGCTATGAATAAAGTCAATGAAATTTCCACGAATAATCATGGAACTATCCCACCAGTGCGCATGAGGGAACTGCAAATGGGAATAACCAAGTTAAAAGCGGGGGATTTATGCCGTCTGAGCTGCCACCGTCTCAACCGGAGCATTCTCCGACGGTGGCGGAATCTCCGCGTTGGTCGGCTGATCCTCACGCGGTTGATCCTCAGCCCGGAACTGGCTCCGCGAGCTGCGGCGGCGGGGCTGGGAAGCATCGTCGCCGGTCTTGCTTTCCGGCCGAGTTGTCTTGCCGTCGATCACCGCATCAGCCAATTCCTTGAGAATCAGCTCGACTGCACGCATCGCGTCGTCGTTGCCGGGGATCGGCAGATCGATCAAATCGGGGTCGCTGTCGGTGTCGATGAGAGCAATCGTCTTCACGCCTAGCTTCTTGGCTTCCTTCACCGCAATGTGCTCGCGGCGGGTGTCGACGATGAACATCACGCCCGGCATTTGCGTCATCCGGCGGATGCCTTCAAGGTTGGCTTTGATTTTGTCGCGCTCGCGGCCGAGCGTCGATTTCATCTTCTTTGAATACGTTTCAATTTGGCCGCTTTCCCAGAGTTTTTCGAGTTCATCAAGGCGATTCAGACGTGCGCGAATCGTGCGGAAATTAGTGAGAGTTCCACCCAGCCAACGCTCGGAAACATAGTGCATTCCACAGCGCTTGGCCTCTTCTTCGACGGCATGACGTGCCTGCCGCTTCGTGCCGACAAAGAGCACATCCTTGCCGCCGGCCACCGTTTGCGCGATGAGCCGCTTTGCACGCAACAGACCCTTCACGGTCTCCTTCACATTGATAATGTGAATCATGTTGCGCTTGCCATGGATATACGGCTCCATTTTAGGATTCCACCGCGAGACGCGATGGCCAAAATGGACGCCGGCGTCCACAAGACCTTTAACCAATTCCGCTTGAGTCTGTGCCATGAGTTCTCCGCAGCAAACAGCGATGTGGTGTAAATCACCGAGCATCGCCAGCCCAAGCCGACGCGGCGGCCAAGACGCCTGACGCAGCCATAAAGGGCTTTGGGTAAAACGAGGTTGTTACAAGATGCCGCTTTGCCAGACCTGATTCCCTCCAGGTTTTGGAACCAGCAAAACGGTCGGCCTTGGCAAGCCGAGCCCAGAAGGTTAGCCGATCTAACCGAATGATTCAAGCTGATATTAAGGATTTTAACAAGGATAGGGGCAAAAAGGATTTGGCCGACCCGGGGCGGACTCCGTGACCGTCCCGGGCCATAGCCCTTGCATCCTCTCCGGAAGAGCGATTCTGAGTCATTTTTCGTTCTGACCCCCAAATAGAAAACCCTCCCTAAATGGGGATGGACTTGATAGACTTCACCGTTACAATCCCAGCCACTCGCTGCGGGCTGGTCCTTTCATTATGCGTCGATCTGAATCGGTTGGTATCACCGAAGTACAAGCCATGCTCCGTCTCGTCGCCGAGACGGCCGAGCTGTGGTACGAGCCCGCCGTCCAACGCCGCTACACCCTAGAATCCCTCTGCAAAGTCCTGCCCGCCAAGGCCGGCGTCTGTTTTACCTTTGGCGATGTCCTTGTTGGCGGCGAAATGGCGTGCGGCGCGTTGGTCCAATCCGGATTGGATGAAACGCAGGAAGCGATGATCGCCAAATATCTCTCAGCGGGCATTCCCGCCGACCCGGCCCTGCCAAAGCTTGCCGAAATTGCTGCCCCCGTCGTCGTCGCGCGCCGCTGCGAGCTGGTGAACGACAAGCTCTGGTACGATTCGCCTTACTATCTCAAACTGCGAAAGCCCCTCGGGCTCGACGACACGCTGTATGCCAAAATCACCGTGCCAGGCCGATTGATCGCCTTGTCGCTTCTGCGTCCCATGGGCGATACACCCTTCACCGAGCGTCAATCCCAACTGGTCGATCTCTGTCTCTCGCAAATGGCCTGGCCTTTCCAACCCGACGACAAGCCAACCGATCCGCGTCTCGCCTCGCTTCAACCCCGGCTGCGAAAAGTCATGCGTCATCTCCTCGACGGCGACGGCGAAAAACAAGTCGCCGCCAAGCTCGGCCTCAGCCGGCACACCGTTCACGAATACGTCAAAATGATCTACAGCCAGCTTGGCGTGAGCAGCAGAAGTGAATTGCTCTCGCAATGGGTAGGGCGGGTCTGAGGAATCGGATCATTGAACGATTACATCATTGAATCATTGAAGAAGATTGCGCCAGAAATAATGTTTCAATGATCCGATGATTCAATGATTCAATCCCCCTCCGTTCTTTTTCCCCACCACCGAAATCCTTCCCGTGTTTTCCAGAATCGCAACCTGCACCTCATCGACGCAGCCGTGTCCTTCGGCACGCAACGCCGCATTCAACTCGTGGATCGTCATTCTGACCTTATGAAGATTCTTCTCTTCAATGTGTCCATTATGCACAAGCCGAATCGGCCTGCCTTCAACCAACCCTTCCAACCATTTGCTTCGATAGGTGCAAAAGCCGACGAAATAGTTAAGAGCAATCAGGGTGGCCGCGGTGATGCATCCGCCGGGGATGGAGGTGTCATTGCCGATCATCGCATTCTGTACGGCGTTGCTCAGGACAAGCAGCAGAATGAGATCGAATGGCGCGAGCTGGCCGACTTGTCGCTTGCCGGTGATTCTAAGCACGACTAGCAGAAAGAAATAGATGCACGCGGCACGGATGCAGCAGTCGTACCAGGGGTCGGCCAGACGCCACATAGGGGAAAGGTCAGCGAGTAGAACCATAAGGAGAGGATAGTGGAGAAAAGCACAAACGGGTAGAACTATCCTCTGTCAGGGTAGTGGGTGTTCGTGAACTTAACCGACCACCAACTGCGGTTTATTAGCGCTGGCTTCCTTCGATGCGAACGCCACAAAGGGATCGGAGGCGGCATCGACTTTTACCACCAGAGTAACCAGGGTCGCGCCCGCAGCTTTTTGAGCTTTAAGATAGGCGGTCACGTTCCACTCATACCAGGCGGGTGTCGTGTTCACGATCGTTGTCGTCGCCAATGGGGATGGACCCAGGGTGGGGCGATGGTTATAGGTGATTACAGACTCTACCCAGGCGGTGCCGTTGCCGGAGTAAACACTGGTTTTGATGTTGGTTTGATTGGTATTGTTCAGTTCACCGTAAAGCCGCAGCGTGGCTGAAGTGATTGTGCTAATGCTCGACAGATCGAATTTGATGTATGACAAACGTGTCACGCCCGCGACGGATTTTGCCTGGAGTTGATTCGACGTGCCGAAGTTCATGTCGGCGGAGGTACCGTCACGAACGTAAGCGTCGGCGACCGGATTGAGCGTGTGCGTGACTGGCGCCGTGTCGTTGTCGGTGATGACCAATCCCAGCCGGTTTTTCGTGCCCACGACGTATGTATTGTCCGGGCTGGCGACGATGTCGATGGTGACCGTCTCCGGATCTTCGTGGATCGTATCATTCACCGGCGTGAGGGTGATGGTCACGGAGGTGGCGTTCGCCGGTATGACCACTGATCGATCGATCGGCCGCGCGGGGTTGGATGCCGTGATACCGGTGTAGTCCGGAATCACGCCGACGATTGTGCTCGGACCGGTCGCCGTGCCGCCCACCTTGTAATGGACGATGGTGGCGTAAGGTAATGCGCTGGGCCTGGAAAACGTGAAACTGGTTTTATCGGGGCCGGTTTCGGACCCACTGGGGTCGCTGGTGGAGACGCTGACGGCGGGAAGCAAATCTTGATATCGAGCGAATCCGATTCGTCCCGCACTCGCTCCAATGGCAACGATTGTTTGGTTCGGCGCGCGGGAGATACTGAAGACCTCGTCGTCGACGCCACCGATGTTTGTGATTCGCGCATTAGGCGTGGCCGCTGCCCCACCGAACGCGGCGTCGGGAATCCCATCCGGCGTGTAAGCCGCCAGGCCGAAGTTCTCGTTAATTCGACCTGCGGCAATCAGTCCGCCCCCGAAGCTGGTGATCAGTGAGTTGGCGGCATCGTGAAGGTCTCCAAAGTCTTGAATGACCTGTCCTGTCCTGGCCGCTCCGAAAGTGGGATCAGCCTTACCGCTGGAGAGCAACCGAACGAGTGAGAAGTCGGAATCAGATTTGTCCTTATTCAGCACGCGACCGGCAAGGACGATCTTTCCGCCGGGTTGAATAACGACATCCCTGGCGAGGTCGGGGCCGGCGAAAGGTAGACGGACTTTTCCGTCGCCGTCGAAAGAGGTGTCCGGGTCGCCGTTGGGCTTGATTCGGACGACTGCGGAGCCGCTATCGACATGGCCTGCAACGACAATCGTGCCATAGAACTTGTTGGTGGCGGCGGTTCCGTTGTAGTCGATGGCGACCGCATTGCCCGTATCGTCTCCGCCCAATCCATACAAACGGTGTCCCGTCCGACTACCGTCTGAGTTGACAGCTCCGAACGTAGCATCCAACTTACCAGCAGGTGTCAGGCGAGCGACCGCAATGTCGTCATTGCCCAACGCGGTTTCAGCGAACTCGGTGCCCACCACGACGATTTTTCCGTCAGTCTGGACCGCTATATCATTGCCGATAGTGCCGTTAACGAAGTCACCAAAGCTAACCGTTGTAATTCCATCATTATCGAATGATTTATCGAGTATACCAGTGGATGTGAGTCGGAATATCCCCATATCACCGCCGTAAATACCGGCTCCCAGAATTTTCCCGTCATTTTGTACGACGATCGGACTGTCTTCACTAAAATCAGGAATCTGGACAAATCCATGGTGATTGGCACCGAAAGTGGTGTCAGTGGTGCCATCTTTATTTAACCGCACGATGAAGACACCGAATGTCCCGTTCAACCTCCCAGTCATGACTCCGAGTACTTTACCGTCGTTCTGCACGGTGCCGCCATCGACCCACGACAGGTTCGCACCCGCTGGCACGATCGCAGTCATCCCTTCACCGTGGAACGTCTTGTCCAGATCCCCGGCGGCGAACATTCGCCGCGCCTCCAGCGTTTCGATACATCCGCCGCCGCCTGACGTTTTACGCTTCGATTGAGCCATCTTCTCTCCAAAATAAGGAAATGATTGAGCCGGATCATAAATGCGACTGATTCCGGGGCAACGCCCCTAATTGGGGGTGTTATACAAATTTTTGCGTTGCCCCGTTCCGAGCCGTGCGATAGATTGCATCCGGTGGCCGCGCGATCTGCTGCGCGTCAGATTTACCGGGACGGTTTTGAGTCATTCACAACAGCCGACACTTGAAAGTGTTCGACAGGCATTCCGCCTGATCGGCGAAATTCGCGACCTTGGGGACGACGTTCTCGAGTGGCGGCGTCACATGGTGAAGGAACTGATGCGCCTGACGGGCAGCGCCGTTGGAATGGCGTTTGAGGTGCCGCTGGCAATCGCCGCTCCGGATGGAAACCTTAGCGGCTTGGTGGGCATGGTCGATTTTGGCTGGGCGTCGGATCGGGAGGCGGACGTTTTTCGCCAAATGCAGAAGAACCCGTTTGCATTTGACGAATCGACCGTAAAATATCTCAACCTCCTAAAATCAGGGAATGTCACCAGCCTGACTGAGGAGTTGGTCGACATCCCGCAATGGCGGCGATCGTTCTATTTCAACGAAGCTCGCCGCGCTGCCGGTGTGGACTGGTTCATCTACGGCGGATGCGTACTGCCGCGGGTCGGGTGCATTCACGGGTTTTCGCTTCACCGCGCGGTGGGAGAAAAATCGTTCACCAAACGAGAGAAATCTCTGGTTCATCTATTTCACGAAGAGTTGTGCCGCTTGTGGACCGATGTGCCGCCCGAACGCAGCGCGGCGCAAACATTGCCGCCCAGACTCAAGCAGGTGGCCAACCTGTTATTGACGGCCAAGAGCGAAAAGCAAATCGCATTTGAGCTGGGGCTGAGCAGGCATTCGATCCATTCGTATGTGAAGACGTTATACAAAAGATTGAACGTAAGCAGCCGCAGTGAGTTCATCGCGACGATGAAGCCAAAACGCTCGAGCACCCGGCCACGCTTAGCAGTTCAGGAGCTGCTCGGATTGTCCTGAGTTTATTTTGGCCAAACACAGTTGTGGTGAGGAGAGCCGCCGAATTGCGAGTCAAGGGGAAACCTATCAAAACAGACTAAACAGCAGGTATGCGAAAGGCGCCGCCAGCAGCGGGCTGTCGATCACATCCAAAACTCCGCCGAAGCCGGGGATCAACGAGCCGCTATCTTTCACCTCAGCGTCGCGTTTCATCAGGGATTCCAGCAGATCGCCCACCTGCCCGATCGCGCCGATCAGGATGCCGAAGATCAGGCCCTTCCACCAGGCCAGATGATAGTCGGGCGGATTGATCCAACGCGCACACAACGCCCCAACTCCGCCGGCAACGAGCAAGCCAAAGAAAAGGCCTTCCCACGTTTTGCCCGGGCTAAGCCACGGAATCATCTTTCGCCTGCCCATTGCCCGCCCGCCAAAATAGGCGCCGATATCGGTGAATTTCACGACCAGCAGAATCATCAGCACGATCATCGTCGTGCCGCCGTATCGGTCCGGATGAATCGAGTGCTTCACCCGCAGCGCCATCAAAAACCACGCCAGGCCACCAAGATAAAGCGTCGCCAGCAACGTGCCCGCCATGCGCGTGATCGCCTCCTGCGTCTGCTTCGTCCACGCCCGCCGAAGCGCCGCCAGCAGCATGGTGAACACAACGATGAACGCGAGGGCGGAGGTGCTGTAATTCTCGAACTTACGAAACTGCGTGCAGAACGCATGAATCACCAGCGAGCCCGATCCAAGTGCTGCGATGATGCGATAAGGCCTGATTTTTTCTGCGGTGAAAAGCGTCGCAAGCTCAACCGTGGCGGGAGGAAGCGCAACCAGCAGGATAATCATCAGCCCGATGCCGCCAACCCCAACCGCGGGACCCATGGTTCCATCCGAAGCCTGCAAATGGTTCCATCCCCATTCCCGCGTCCAACTCTGCGCCGCGTGATCTACCCACAGCA
>DATAPK010000591.1:0-8395 GCA_036265245.1 Tepidisphaeraceae bacterium
GTTCCATCCGCCGGCACAACCAGGTTGCCGTTCAGTTCGGTCTTGCTGACCGCCGCGAACGTTTCCCACGGGCGATCCAGAAATGCCAGCGCTGTGCAATAGCTTAAACCTTGCCCCGGCAAGGCGTCGGCATCGCTGCCCGAGCCTTTGGCCACCAGCATCTGCCGATAAGACGGGCAGATCATCCAACCCAATGATCGATACATGTCGTAACGCGCGATGTCGTTGTTGCCGTTGATGATCGCGTTTTTGTACCCCATCTCTCGAGCGAGCGGGCCGATCCAGTCGCTCGATTCGTTCAAGCCGGGCGAATTCGTCACCGAAAATGCCGGCGACGGATTCGCCGGAGTTGGCGGACTGGTCGAAAAATTCCAGAACATCGCCCCCGTTGTCCAGCCTGATCCCGGCAGCCACCCTTTATTCTCGGCGGTGTACATGACCATCGCCTGGCCGATAGACCTGAGATTCCCCAGGCAGGCGGCGGTTTGAGCGGCAGATCGGGCTTTATTCAAGGCGGGCAATAACAGGCCGATGAGGATACCGATAATGCCCACAACGACGAGTAACTCGACGAGTGTGAACCCCCGGCGCACGCCCACTTTGCGCGACATGAATCGTCCCTTTTCAAGTGCACGGCGCTCACCATATTGATTCAGTCAATCACGACCGCCAATATGAAAAGCACCACTGTCCCCTGAAAGACATGAGGGGATCAAGCCACCAATTCAACGCGGCGGGATAATATTATTTTGTTGTCTCCATCACAAATTAATGAGATGGATTTAGACAGACGGATCAGGGAGACACCCAGTTTGAAGTAATTCCATACGCCTTCACAGCGTCAGGCCACACGACAGGCTGCTGAGTGGCAATGGTGCTGTTCGGGTTGGCGATGATCGTGCCCCTGGGAACCCACAGCGATGGGTTGGCCATTGCAAGATCGCCCATCGTTTCGGCATGTCCATCGAAAAAGACCGCATTGGCGCGGAAATTGTTCTTGCTGCCATGACGGAAAGCAAAAATACGCGCGTCGTAAGTTTTTCCTGTAGCCATGTTATTCGGCGTCCAGCGCCCCATCGATTTGGTCGCACCGGTAAAGGCCCCAAAATCGCTGAACGAAGTGTCGTTCTGCCAGGACGCGCCCTGAAGACCCGGCTGGATTGTATAAGAAGGGGGGGCGGTTCCGTCGGTCCAACGTCCCGAATCCGAAGCGTATATTTTATTCGAGCTCGGCCCAACTTTAGTTATCTTGGGAAAGTAGCCAGACGGCAGAGACCAGTAAGGTGTTCCCGGCATCGCGATATTCCCTGGCCAACCCGTCGAAGATCCTCCCTTAAATGCAACCAACACAAAGCTCATCGCCGTTGAATAACTCAGCATGGGGCCGACAGTGGCATTGGCGGGAGAGCCAAAAGGCGTTGCTAAAACGTCGCCCGTCGCAGGGCAGGTGAAACTTTGCAAACTGCGGTAAGCGTTAAAGCGCGGAACGATATCAGGCGTGTCAGGCAGCTTGGTCCGCATCATCGTGGCCAGCGGGCCATAAAAGTCGAGTACTTCGACGGCGTTCCCCGGGCAATTCGCCGCACTGATGCCTGCACGGAAGGTAAAAGCGCTCGTTTTGGCCTGATCCCAAATGAATAAACCAGTGGTGTTTCCCGAGCCGGCAATGGCCCCCTTATTTTCAGACGCATACATCGACATCGCCTGCCCGATGGTGCGCAGATTGGATAAGCACGCCGCAGTATTTGCCGCGCTGCGCGCTTTGGAAAGCGCAGGCAGCAACACTGAAACAAGTAGAGCGATGATCCCGATGACCACGAGCAGTTCAACCAGTGTAAACGCTCGTTTATGAACAACTGAACGCAGCATATTTTCTCCGTTCTAAACCACCTGTAAAAACTGCCCCTTACGGCACGGTGAAATCTGCGGTCGAACCATTCTCGTATTTTGCGAGCACGTCCCCATAGACACAGCCGTTGGAGGCGAAGACTACGGTTCCTTTTGGGAACCACATGGCTGGATCGGCCCCCTGCAGATCGCCAAGCGTTTCCACATGACCATCAAAGAATCCGGCGTTAAAGCGGAATTGATCTGAGTGCGTGCCGGGCCGCCTTGCACCGTGGCGATAAGCAAAGATTCGGGCGTCCCGGGTGGTTGTCGCGCCGGTTTGCGCAGAATCACGTGGCCAGGAACGGGTGAACGTGATCGGCGGACCCACATCAGAATAAAGACCAGGATATGAGTTAAAGCGCACGTCGATATCGGGGACTTGAGAAGCAGTGCAAAACAGCGCTCCGTCGGCGATATAAATTTTACGCGCTCCCTGTCCTAATTTGCTGACTTTCGGGCGGTATTGCTTAGGGGGTTGATAATCTCTGGCGTCGGCAACCGCGACCCCGTATGTGCCCGTCGTGCCGTTTCCGGGCAAGAGGAAACCCATAGAGGTGTTATAAGAAATCATTTTTCCGGCGGTTACTGGCAGCCCACCGGTGTTGAAATACGTGGAGACAATGTCATTGTCCGGGCATGTAAATGCGTTAAGGTCACGCAAGGCCATAAATCGCGCGGCCCGATTTGCTGGCCCACTCCCTTCATCAAATTTGATCCCCATGATTCGCGCAATCGGCGATTCCCAGTCCATCGCATGCGTGACAGTGGAGCAATTATTGTCATTGATCGGAGGCACTGTGGATACACCCTGAAGTGGATCGCCATTTTTGAACAAAAACAGGGAGGTTGTCCAGGAGCTGCCGGGAATCGCATCGCGGTTCTGAGTTGCGTAGACCTGCATCGCCTGAAGGATCGAGCGCAGGTTGGCAGAGCAGGCAATGGTATTCGCGGCAGCCCTGGCCTTGCCCAGGGCCGGCAGAAGGACAGAAATCAACAAGGCGATAATCCCGATCACGACCAGCAACTCAACCAGCGTGAAACCCAGGATCTTGCGATAGACACGGTTCATAAAGTGCCTCCAGATTCTGACCCTTCAAACAGAAAATCGGATGCTCGTTATCTCTCTTGCGCTTGCAATGAAACTCCGCGTGCTTTGTATTCGGCTTCAGTAGGAGGGGGTTTAGCCCCGGGATTTGGGCGCGGGTTGTGGCCGACAACGAGCCGACCGCAATCCGGGCAAAATGTGGGCCCGGATTGGCCCAACCAACTTTTCAAAAGAACCGGCGTTGGATCTTCTTTAATTTTTCCGTCTTTCGTCCAATAACAGAGTTCAGCTGGGTATCCCGATTTGTCGCCGCTGGGGGCTTCGGTTGGGATTGTGTCGCCAATCTTCAATTCGTGCTCAAACGGCTTCATCGTCTTGGCATCGATGTACATTCGATCCCGCGCGATGGCGCCGGCTTCGGATGGGCCTAATTGTCGGGCAACAAGCATCACCGCCGCGATAACCGCAACCAGCGCAAGAGTGATAGCGATAATCTGCCCTTTTCCTGAGCTTAGGAATTCGCGCAGCCCCGCTGATTCAGACGCAGTCGCTGATCGGCCCATCACAATCCTTTAGTTACTAACGGTCGGTACTTATCCGAGTTGGGAGCCAACCCTGACGGCCGTGCCGCGATGCGCAGCATATAAAAGAAGGGTTCAGGTTCGGTTTGCCCCGCGCTAACGAATCGAGAGGGCATCGGCACCTGAGCCTTGCGCGGAACCAAATGATACCGGAAAATCGGGGCCGCCGCAAAGGAATATCTAAATGTGCACAGAAGAAAGTTTTGTAACCACCCCCACCCCACCGCTGGTGGTGCTTAAATTTCAGACACCATCCCACTTGGTCGCGCGTTGCCCAGCGAACGGGCAACGGTTAATATGCCAAGACACGTGGCGTTGAAGTTGGGTGCGACTGCCGGCCTGTGCCGCATAGTCGTTGTGTTTCGACGTGTTTTTCGGACGTTAGAGGGCCATTCCGGCAAAAGGATTTTGCCGGTTGTGGTTCATTTTGTCCGTGGATGTACAGTCGCCCCTCGACCCTTCCGACACTGATAGGATGGACCATCTCGACACCCCTACATCGTCCGACCGCGCGCATGGCTCGCCCGGCCGATTTGCATCCGATAATTCCGTGCTGCACATGATCTGGCGGCAAAAGCGGATGATCGCCTGGTGCGCCGTCGCGTGCATCACGCTGTCGTTCTTCTATCTTTTGTTCGCCAAGCGCATCTACACCGCCACCAGCCGCGTGCTGGTCGAGCGCGTCGAGCCCATCACCATGACCCCCCAGCGCAGCGACGACAGCGCCGCTGAAAACTTCCTCCAAACCCAATGCCAGCTCATCACCGCCACGCCCATCCTCTCGGCAGTGGCCGGTATTCCCGAAGCCGACGACATGCAAACCTTCGACGGCGTGCGCAACCGCATGACCTATCTCAAGCGCAACATGACCGCCGATGTCGGCAAGAAGGACGACATCATCACCGTCAGCTTTGCATCGCACTATCCCGACGAAGCCGTAAAAATCGTCGATTCCGCTGTCGACGCTTACCAGAAATACTGCGCCGGCAAAAAGCGCGAAACCGCCAACGAAGTGATGAACATCCTTGAAAAAGAAAAGGACAAAAATAGCGTCGAGTTGACGTCGGTGAATAAGAAGATCATCGATCTGAAGAAAGCCAGCCACACGATTTCGTTCGCGAACGACAAAAGCAACTACACCCTGACGCGCTTGCAGAGCCTTTCGGATGCGCTGACCGCGGCGCATCTCGAAACGATCAACTCCAAAAGCGCTCTTCAGGCCGCGGCAAAAATGCTCGGCATGGACGCCGACTCCGTCCCCGACAACCTCGCCGGCGGCATCGCGCTAAGCCCCACCGACGAATCCATGATGCGCGCCCAGCTTGTCTCCATGCGCCAGCAACTCGAAGAGCGCAAGCGCGTTTATCTGCCCGACCATCCCGCCGTCAAATCACTCGAGGCGCGGATCAATCAGTTGAACATGGCCTACGTCGGCGCGGCAAAGGTGCGCTACGACCAGGCCAAAACACGCGAAGTGGAACTTCAGAAATCCTACGACGAAGAACAGCAGGCGGCGATCGATATCTCCGCAAAAGCCGCCGAGGCAGGCCAACTCGAAGCCGATGCCAAGCGCCTGCAGGAAACCATCGATGGATTGGAAAACCGCATCAAGGATGTAAGCATCGTCGTCGATTCCGGCGCGCTCAACATCACGGTGCTGGAGTATGCCTCGTATGAAGATAATCCGGTGAAGCCGAGCAAGGCGCAGGTTCCGCTGATTGCGATGGTGATCGGATTGTTCATCGGTTGCGGCATCGCGATCGGTCGCGAGCTGGCCGATCCGAAACTGCACACCGGCGAAGATGTCAAATCGCTGGTGACCACGCCGTTGCTGGGCATGGTGCCGCGCCAGAACCCGGTGGGCACGCCCTCGGTGCTCGGCCAGATCGTCGAACTCGACCCGCACAGCGCCGTGGCCGAGGCCATGCGCGCCGTTCGCACCTCGCTCACCTTCGGCGTCTCGCCGGAGCATGCGCGTTCGCTCCTGATCACCTCCCCCGAGCCGGGCGACGGCAAATCCACCGTCGCCGGAAATCTGGCGATCGCCCTCGCCAACGCCGGCAAGCGCGTCGTCCTCATCGACGGCGATCTGCGCAATCCAACGTTGCATCAGATTTTCGGCATCAACAACGAGTACGGCGTGTCCAATGTCCTCAGCGGACACGAATCCACCAAAGGCGCGATCATTCGCTCAACCATCGCCCGCCTCAGCTTAATCACCGGCGGCCCGCCGCCGATGTCGCCGTCGGAACTTCTGAACGATCCGAAATTCGGCGAGATGCTCGTCGAGCTATACAAGCAATACGATCACGTCGTGATCGACTCGCCGCCGGTCATGCGCGTCGATGATGCGCGAATCATGGCCGCAACCTGCGACTGCACCATCCTGGTGACCCGCGCAGAGAAGACGAGTCATTCCCATTTGCGCGCCAGCGTGGATCGATTGGCCGATGTGGGCGCGTTCCTGGCCGGCGTGGTGTTGAACGCCTCGGCCGGCGGAAGCCGCTACGGGCGATACGGCGCCCTCGCCGAAGGACGACCCAGTGAAACGCGCAAAATGGCCGGATCGACCCCGCCCGCCAGCCGCGAACGCGCCGCCGCAGGGCAAACTTCCGACGATAGCCCCTCGCGTTTCCGGGCATGATGTGCGTGAACTCTGATTTTCCAATACCACGATGCGCAGTTTTTCCGACATGTTCGATGCCGCCCGCAAGTCCCCGATGGAGCTTCTCGGCGACCGCAGCGGCTGGGCCCTCGCCGATCAGGTCCTCATCTCCCTCACCAATTTCGTCACCATGATCCTGGTCGCCAAGGGATTGCACGACGATACCGCTGCGTTCGGAACCTTCACGCTGATTTACTCAGCCCTGCTTTTTGCCAATATTCTCCAGTTCGCGCTGGTCACGCAGCCTCACAATGTGCTCGGCAGCGCACGCACCGGCGAAGATTATTGTGTTTTCACAACCACCACCGCGCTGGTGCAAGTTGTATTGGCCCTCACACTGACCGTGATCGCTTCATTCGTTGCGGCCGGGGCGCATTTGTCACATGCGTCGTTTACCCCTCAATTGATCGCGCTGGTTCCCTCGATCTTCGCGTGGCAGCTTCAGGAATTCGTCCGCCGCGTGCTTTACACTGAAGGCCGGCTCGCCGGCGCGTTTGTCAACGATCTGCTCAGCTACGGCGGGCAAACGCTCATCATCGCGTTTTTGTATAAGCATAATTCCATCACCGGCGAAAAAGCCCTCTGGGCGCTGGCCATCACTTCGGCGGTCGCGTGTGCATTGGGCATATTCCAGATTCTCCCCAGCCTCCGGCCCCACATCAGCAAACAGGTCATCGCCGAGAACTGGAATTTCGGAAAATGGCTGCTCGGTTCTGAAACCGTTCAGTGGTGCTCTTCGCTGCAAATGTATTTGTATCTGGCCGCCTTGATCATCGGCACCAGTGCCTCGGGCATGTTACGCGCTGCCCAGATCCTATTCGGGCCGGCGAGATTGCTTTCGTTTTTCTTCCAGAACGTCTTGCCGATTCGATTCAGCCGCGCGCTCGCCGAGCACGGCGACGGCGTGCTTGGCGTTCAATTACGCCGCGCCTTCGTGCTCGTGGCTGTTCTGATGGGGCCTTATTGCCTGGTGCTGGCTTTGTTCCCCGCCCAGGTTTTAAGACTCATCGGCCCCTCCTACGCCGATCATCCTCGCGTCCTCACCCTTTATTCCATTCAGGCGCTGCTCAGTTATTTTGCGATGGTCGTCACCGCCGCGCTGTCGGCCCGGCGAATGACGCGAGACATTTTCACCAGCAGCGTTTGCGGCAGTGCCATCGCGCTGGCGTTGAGCTGGCCGTTGATCAAATTCATGAACGTTCGGGGCGCGGTGGCCTGCATGATGATTTCAACCTCCGTCATGACCGCCTTGCTGATCTATCGCTATCGCCACCGAAACCGAAATATCGCGCCGGGATTCCCACCCATCCTGACGCCAAAGGAGCAGGCATGTGCGAGTTAATCGACATGCCCAAGGTCGAGCGGAGGATCGATCCCCGCCGGCAATTGCTGGCGGGGATTTTCCGCGCGCTCAACGACAGCGGCGTCCCCTGGTGCATCCCGCACGGCTATGAAAAGTTCACCGAGGAAACGCCCGCCGACATCGACTGCATCCTCGCCCGCGAACTAACCCCAAAGCGATTGGCCGAACTGCTGCATTCCCATGAAATTGCCCTCAACGCTCGCGTCGTGCAGTGGCTGGCCGACGGCGCACACTGGATCGTGCTCGCCAGCAACGAATCTCCGCCGACGATGCTCCAATTGCACGTCAGCTACGATTACGAATTAAACCATCGCATTTTCTATCGTGGCGAGGAAATTCTCGAATCGCGCCAGGCGCACGATGGTTTCTGGATCGCCTCGCCAACCATCGAGTTTGGTTGCGTGCTGGCCAATCGCATTTCAAAAGCCAAGCTGGATGAATGCCGGCAGGAAAGGCTTGCCGATTTCTTTGCCGAAGATCCTTCCGGTTGCGCCAGGCAGATCGAAAAGTTTTTCAGCCTCGAACCCGTTCGATTGTTGACCCGGGCCCTGAAAGATCGCGATTGGAATGATGTCAACAGCAATCTTTCTCGCCTGCGCGCCGATCTGCTTCGCGGCACCAAAAAATCCGGTCTCGTCGCAAGCTGGTTTCGCCGCGCCAAGCGTTGGCTCAAACCCGACACCGGCCTGCACGTCACTTTCCTCGGCCCCGATGGTGTCGGCAAATCCACCGTCATCGACGGCGTTCGCGAACATCTCCGCGACGCATTCCTGCGAACCGATTATTTCACCTTCGCCCCCTCGCTGATCCCCCAAAAACTTCAGCCCGAAAAAAAGACCCCCCACGCGCTC
>DATAPK010000592.1:0-4446 GCA_036265245.1 Tepidisphaeraceae bacterium
AATTCCAGCAGCTATCGGAGACGTTCAACACGATGCTGGCCAATCTTAAAACCAGCACGGATCAGCTTCGGGCTGTCAACAAGAGCCTTGATTTGAAGCTCGGACAACTCGCTGAGAGCAACGTGGCGTTGTATGAGTCGAATCGATTGAAGAGTGAATTTCTGGCGAACGTTTCGCACGAGTTGCGAACGCCGCTCAATTCGATTTTGGGATTTGCTGAGTTGTTAAAAGAAAGCGGCACGAGCCCCGACGCGAAAAACACACGCTATTTGCAAAACATTCTTGCCAGCGCGAATAATCTGCTGACGTTGATCAACGATCTGCTGGATTTGGCCAAGATCGAAGCGGGGCGAATGGAAGTGCGCTCTGAGCCGATTTCCTTGAACGATTTGTTCGAGGCGCTGAATAATTTGCTCAAGCCACTGACCGAGGGCAAGGGCGTGCAGATCGTCATCGCGATCACGCCGGAGGTTCCGATCATTCACACCGATCCCGCGAAGCTTCAGCAGGTTTTGTACAACTTTTTATCGAATGCGATTAAATTTTCGCCGCGGGATGGAACGATCGAGCTTTCGGCTGAGTTGTTGAACGCCGAATCGATCCGCATTTCCGTGACCGACCACGGCCCGGGCATTGCGACGGAACAACAGCAAATGATCTTCGAGAAATTCCGCCAGATCGACGGCTCGATCACCCGGCAGCACAGCGGCTCGGGATTGGGCCTGGCGATCTCAAAAGAATTGATTGCGCTGCTTAGCGGGTCGATCGGCGTGATGAGTGTCCCCAACGAAGGGGCGACGTTTTGGGTGGTTCTGCCGCTCAAGATTGAATCGGGCGCGCAAGATGTGCGAGGCAAACTCGTCCTGACCTGATCAATACCACACATTCATCACAATCGCAGGCTCGCGGATTTTGCCTTCGAAGACGTGAACCGATGTGGTCACGAACTTCACTTCAACCTCGGGGTGTCCGTCCAACCATTCGTTTACGCCGTCGTCGAGATGTTCGAGGCCTTGGTCGCTGTATTTGGCGTGGAAGCTTTTCACGCGGCAGGCGCCGGTGCCGGTGACGTGCGGCTTACGCTTCCATTCGTGCTGCTTGTGGCCGACCGTTGGGCCGAATTTGATTTTGCTAACCGCCGGCGTGGGTGTTTCTTCCATCAACTCCGGTTCTTCTTCCACCAATGCGATCGGATCGCCGACCGGCGCTGAAGCGGGCTTGGGCGCAATGGCCGCGGGGCGCGGGGGCTGCATCACGGGTGGACGCACGCCGGAAACGGGCGGCGCGATGGGTGGACGAGCGATTCCCTGAGGCTGCGACACAGGAACACCGGGCGACATGGGTTGACGCGGATCGTTCATATTTGCTCCTGACATGAAACCTGCAAAACCGCGGACGTGACCAGAGCAAATATACCATCTCCCGGCAATTTGAGGAAATAAACCGGCGATTTGCAGCAAATAAAATGGCTTGGAGAGCCTCAAAACTGAGCTGTTTAAGCTTATTTCAAGAGATTGCTCGGCATGGACGCGGATTTGGAGAGAGCTGGATGCCCTCGAGAATTTCTTGCGTTCCAATCGCTTTTGGCTGCGCGCGATTCGGTTGATCCATCGTTTCAACCGAATGAGCCGGAAAGCAATTGGACTTTGGCGCTGCCTCAATCGGCTTTTATGTTGAATGAATCGCTTGAGGCATTTGTTCATTCGACTCGCGCGCGGAGGTATTCGCTTGAGCCGGCGCGAAAAGCCAATGGCGCACAGGCAAAAGCGCTGCGCGAATGTTTGGAATTGAAGAGTTGTCAGGCAGAAGAAATGGACCCGCCCCACCAGGCCAACCACCCGGAGCGAATCTCCGGGTGGGGCCGATACGCAAGGGATCGGGGAATCGCCTTAGTCTGTGTGAGTCGTGTGGCTTTCGGCGTGAACGGAACCGTCAGGGGTGGTGACGGTGGTTTTTTCGTGCTCGGTGTGGCCGCCGAGAAGATTTGGATGATCTGATTCTTCGTGATGGACTTCGCAGCCCGTCATAAATGCTCCGCCCGCCACGAACATTATCGCCGCCAGTGTGAAAAGTGTTTTCCTCATGCTGGTGCTAAACGCATAGGTCGTGCCAGCCACATTACAGGGGCAAAATGGCCAATGCGCTGTTTTTGCGATGCCATCCTGGCTGCATCTATGCGACACAATGCCGCGATGGTCAGTTATTTCGCGAATTTCCGATTTGTTCGATGAGTGTCTGGAGTTTGACGAAATTGAGGGGCTTGGTGAGGTGGTCGTTGAAGCCGGCTTGCTTGCAGGCGGCGATGTCGTCTTCCATGCCGAAGCCGGTGAGGGCGACGGCGGGTATTTTGGAGCTTTGGCGCACCTGGCGCATGAGGTCCATGCCTGTGCCGTCGGGCAGGCCGATGTCGCTGATGAGAAGATCGAATGAATCTTCATTTTTGAAATGCTTGAGCGCATCAGTGACGGTGCCGGCGGTGAAGACCTGGTGATTGAGGGCCCGAAGCAGCCGGGCAAGCACCTGGACGGTGTCTTCGTGGTCTTCCACGAGAAGGATTCGCAAGGGATGAGAGGGAAGCGGCCTGGATCGGGTGGGGGGCGTGGTGGTGCGGCTGGGGATGTCCACGGATTTGAGGGTGACCGTAAACAAAGAGCCTTGGCCGGGCCCGTCGCTTTGGGCGCTGATGGAGCCGCCGAGGGATTCGATCAGCGCTTTGCTGATGGCCAGCCCCAGGCCCAGGCCACCATACCGGCGAACCATTTCGGCATCGCCTTGCTCGAAGGGCTTGAAAAGCCTGTCCATGAAATCGCGCGTCATCCCGATGCCGCTGTCGCGCACGGTGAGGGTGACGTTGCCTTGCGCATCGTTGGCGGTGTGCACATCGATGCTTCCGCCGATGGGGGTGAACTTGGTGGCGTTGCGGAAGATGTTCCAGAAGACCTGCTGCAGGCGAGCGGGATCGGCATAGACGTGATGCCGCGGCGCATCAAGCTTGACCGTCAGCTTCAATTGCTTGGCGTTGACCTCGCTACGATCCATTTCGGTGATCGAATTCACCAGCTCATGCAGATCGGCGACTTCCGGATTGAGCACCAGCTTGCCGCGGACGATGCGCGTGAGATCGAGGAGATCGTCGATGAGCCGGGCTTCCAGATCGACGTTGCGGCGAAGCATTTGCACGTCGGGCCGAAATGATTCGGGCAAATCGGGGTTGGATTCCCATGTGGATAATGTCACCGAAACGGGCGTGAGCGGGGTGCGCAGCTCGTGAGAGAGGGTGGCGAGGAAGTTATCCTTGGCGACGTTGGCGGCCTCGGCTTCTTCGCGGGCGGCTTCGGCCATTTCGGTGGCTTTTTGTAATTCGGCGGCGGCCTGCTTGTGATCGGTAAAATCGCGGAAGACCAGCACCGCGCCGCGAATCGTGCCGTCCAGATCGCGAATCGGCGCGCCGCTGTCATCGATCGGAAGCTCGCTGCGATCCTTGCGAATCAGCACGGTGTGATTGGCCAGGCCGACGATCGTGCCCAGGCGCAGCACCTTGGCGATGGGATTTTCGACCAATTCGCGAGTGGTTTCGTTGACGATATCGAACACTTCGATGCACGATCTGCCCACCGCCTCGGCGGCGGACCATCCGGTGAGATGCTCGGCGATGGTGTTGATGAAGGTGATCTTCGCATCGGTGTCGGTGACGATGACCCCATCGCCGATGCTGGCGAGCGTTACCTGGAGCAACTGGCGCTGCCGCTCGCGGTCGATCATCTCATGGCGAATTCGAGTAAAGGCCCAGTAGAGGAAAATCAGATTGATAACGACGGTTAGAACAAAGATCGCGGTTCGATCGGTATTCAACTGCACTGTCTTTTCTTCGGTGGCATTGAGCTTGACGGTTTCGGCATCGACCATCTGGGTTGTCAGAGATCGAAGATCATCCATCAATTGCTTGCCCGTGCCGGTTTGCATTTGGGCCAGGGCGGCATCAAAGCCTTTGTCGCGCCGCAGGCGAATCGTCTCATGCAATTCAGTGATTTTGGATTGCGTTAGTTGCTTGAAACGAGCGACATCGGCGGGAGGCAGGCCGTCGCCAACGGTGAGATCGTTGAGCTCATCTAAATATTGTTGAATGATCCGCGTTGCCGAGTCGTAGGGCTGGAGATAGGACGGTTGGCCTGTGAGCACGAATCCGCGCTGGCCGGTTTCGAGATCTTTGACAATGGAAAGCGTGCGCTGGAGATGATCGATCACCGCCTGCTCGCGGATCAACGTCTTCTGAGAGCTCACCAGCGCAGCGCCAAACAAATAGGCGGCGATGATGCTCGCGATCAGGACCAGGGCAACGATAATAAAAATGCCCCGCGGACCTTTTGTGCCGGCGGAATGGACAACGCGCATCACGATAGAGCCCTCAAGAGGGAAGCAAGACGAAACAGCCCGGTTACGTGAGAC
>DATAPK010000593.1:0-6572 GCA_036265245.1 Tepidisphaeraceae bacterium
TATTAGTAAAATAGCATAATTGATCGATGGAGCAAAATCAAATAATTTCCCCGCCGGCAAAAAGATTTGAACTCGGCCCAATTTTTCTCGTCGTCCTTGTCTCATCCCCCTTCCGCAAAGGCCCCGCCGCTCTCCTTCACTCCGGAAACATCTTATGCACATAAGCCGCGTTCGCGAGCATGTTCGGAGCCGCCCTTCGCTGCCTCCCTTCTCTCTTCTCCCGCGTTCGGATTGGCTCCTTGCGCATTAGGAATCTCAGCTTGCACGTGAGGACTCTCTTCTTCTGCGTTCGGACTCTCTCTTCGTGCGTTAGGATGCTGTCGTTCCGCGTTAGGACATTCTCCTCTCACGTTAGGACTTTCTCCTTCAGCGTTAGGATACTTTTCTCGCCCGTTAGGACTCTCTTATCCCGCGTTAGGACTTTCGTCTCCTGCGTTAGGACCGTCACCTTCAGCGTTAGGACCTTCTCGTTGCACGTTAGGACCTTCCTCTCCCGCGTTAGGACCCTCTCCTCTCGCGTTAGGACTTTCCCCTCGCCCGTTAGGACAATCCCCGCCGCAAGCCCTCCGCTAGCGTCGGCGAGGGGATTTTATCGCTGTTGACCTCTTCCGCAGCACAGTCGGAACAATCCCGTTAAGTTCGCAGCGCGTCGCGACGATGGTGATCCATGTATGCTGGTTCCTGTACGACCCATGTCCAACGGCGAGCGACAGCGCAACTTTCAAGCGGCGAATCCGGGATACGACGCACGCCGTAAATCACGCGAGCGCGCCAGCGCCAAGCGCGGCGCTGCACTGATGAAAGCCCAAATGCAGGCGGAGGCGCTCGCTGAGCAGGTGCAGATGGCGGCGGAAACGATCCAGACGCCAGCGACCCAGCCACTGCTGATGCTTCCCGCGCCAGTGGTGACGGTAGAGATTCCGGGGATCACGACGATCGATGAAATTCGGGCCAACCTCGCCGCCCGGTCGAGGGTGTGATCCCACGCCGCCCCTGCGTCATCCCCCTTCGGCGATATGCTTTGCTTACGATCGAGCGTCGCGCCTGCGCCGGCGCTGGCTCGCCACGGCGTTTGCCACGAGCTGCCGAATCCGTTCTGAAGCGCGCGGATTCTTCTCGCGCCCTTTGGTCGCGACTTCGTGGCGACGATGCCAGTTGAGTCCCGCCAACGCGCTTCGGCCGAAATGATTCTTTAGCGTCGGGTCCACGCCCGCATCGAGCAACGCTTTTACCGTACTCACCATGTGGAAGCCCGCGGCGGTCTGCAAAAGGTTGGCGCCGGCTTCGCCGTCCACCTTCACGCCGGCTTTGATCAGCAGCAATGCGGCGCCTTGGTTGCTGCTCCAGTTGACGGCGGCACGCAGTGCCTTGAGGCCAACCCCATCTTCGATCTGATGTCCCGCAGCCAGCAGTTCCCGAACCACCTCTGTATGGCCACCCGTCGCTGCAGCACACAACGCGTCCCGGTCGAAGGCAATGCTGTGATTGACCTCGGCACCCGCCCGGATGAGCATCTGAACGATTTCAAGGTGACCTTGCTCTGCCGCCAATGCCAAGGCGTGTAGTGGAAAACTGTTCCCGGCGTATTTCCCGGTGCGGGATTTCGTTGAAGGGTCGGCGCCGCGCTCAAGAAGCAGCCGAACGACTCGCGCGTGTCCTTCCTTTGAAGCAAAGATCAAGGCGTTCGCGCCTTTGAAAAACGCGTTCACGTCTACGCAGGCGTCAAGCAGTTGCCTCACGCGCTTCACATCGCCCGCCGCAGCGGCGCGGATATACTGCTCCACGCGATCTTCGGAGGAAGTGGATGCAGTTGACTTTGGGCGTTTCATGGGAGTGACCAAAAGAGACGTCATTCTTCACGCGACTCCGACAGGTCCACATCTTATCCGGAGGATATAAGGGGTCGGACTCCGAACACCCCTCATTCCGGAAACATCTTGTGCAGATAAGCCGCGTTCGCCAGCATATTCGGAGCCGCCTTCCGCTCCGTTCCTTTCAGCCGCGATCGCGCGATGCTCATCCAGCCGCCCCAGTTCATTTCCATCAGCGTCTCGCGCAGCTTCGGGAAGTCGATCAGCCCATCGCCCAGGCGATGCTCCCATGTTTCGGGTTTCACTGACCCCTGTTGCAGCCGCAGCGCACAAACGCGGTCGTTGCCCAAGTCTTTAATATCCTTGTAGACGTCGAATTTATTCTCCAGGCCGACGCCCGGATCATAAAACACCTGAACCGCCGGCGAACCGACCGCATCCAAAAACTTTTTGTAACCATCGGCATCCACGTTCGACTCGATGCTCAGGATCACGCCGTTTTTCTCCGCGTAAGGCGCAACCCGTTTGAACAACGCCACCGTTTCATTCACCAAGCTCGCGTGCGAAGGCTCGGCCAGCGTGCTGTCCGGCGTCAGCAGCGGCATAAACCCGAGCTTCACGCCCATCTGCACCATCGTGTCCACCCAGTTGTGCGTGATCGCATCAATGTCCGGCACGTGCGGCACGACCCAGGCATACATCGCCAGGAATCCCAGGCAGCAAATCTCCACGCCCGTCTCGCGTGATTTGGCCAAAAACTTTTCGCGAACGGCTGGATCGACCAGATGGTTTTGCAGCACCTTGCCGCCGGGCATGTGGCCCATGTCCAGCACGATGCCATCCAGCCCCGCCGTCTTCGCGAACGGAAATTCCTTCAAGTCCTGCCGATAGTTGTTCAGAAATTCATCGTCCCCCGCGACTTTGAATCGCTTGTTCTTGATCTGCGCCCCCGGTTGCGCGGGCGGCACCACCGGCCCGGAATTCGTAAGCGACCACTCCGGCTGAGTCGTCGCTGGCGCATCAGTTGAAGGTTGCGTCGCATCCGCCGCCCACAGCGTTCTCGCCGCCGCCCCCGCCAGCGCCGCCGTTCCCATCATCCCCAGCATGCGCCGCCGACTGATTCGCCCCTGCACCAATTCCGTCATCAAGTGATCTCGCATCTCGCCAATTCTCCAATTCCCCCGCAAAGACAACCCGCCAACATTTGTTCAAGAAGCTTAGATTATTCACTAATCATACGGCCAATAGGTTCGATGTCGATCACCGCCAGATTGTCCGCTGCGGATCAGTCGGCATTGCAAGACAATGACAAGCGATGACTCACAGCTTCAAGCCAGTCGTTCACAAGATGATCCTGATTCTTTGCGTGGTCATCTTTCTTGCGACCGGGTGGGCTTGGTTCAGAAGCACGCTCTTTAACGACGGCTTGCGATGGACGAATCAAGGTATTGGCTACGGCTTCAATACCTTCCTCGGCGGCATGAATTTCACGCGTGAGGTCATCAACACGCCGCCAGAGCCGCTGGAATGGCATCACTATCAGTATGGGGTGCAGGCCAATGGCGGCGGCATATGGGCGCCCGAGCATCACGATTGGTCGATGGGCGGGTTTGGAGTGAAGCATGAACAGTATCTACACACCATGGGAAGCTGGGGCGACAAGTATCTTCAGCCGATCCCATTGAACGATCCGCGATATGCAGGCAATCCCGATTTCGTGGATTATCGTACGCTGAGTCTCCCCTTCTGGTGCGTGGCCCTGCTGCCGGCGATGTATCTATTGCGAGATGGTTGGCGGCGGTTTGTCATTCCCCGCAAGTGCCGCCGCCTTGCCGCCCGAGGACTTTGTCCACATTGTGGATATGATCTGCGCGCTGCAACCGATCTCTGCCCTGAATGCGGCGCGCGTGTTGTTATCGTTCGTGTACCAGAACCTGCGGAGTGAGCGCGGTAAATTACCTCCGGAGAAATGGAAGGGACAAAGGTGGCCGACGCAGGGCTAAAAGAACTAGCCTGCAACAACACAAGCCATAAGGCACTCGCTACGCTTTATCTTTTCAGCACGCATGTGACCGACGCGGGACTAAGAGAATTGGCCCGTAATGACACCGGCCTCAAAGCGCTCACTACACTTTACATTTCCGGCGAACATGTAACCCAAGTGGGTATCAAGAATCTAAAAAATGCCAGGCCGAAACTAAATATTCAACACAAGTAAGTGTCAACCGGAGAAAATGGTTTTTGCTAACTAAAGTGGACGCGGAGTTTACGGTCATTCGTACCGACCTCCGTGGAATTAATGCCGCGCTTTCGGGATTTGCTCCCACTCTTACTGGGTTTCACCCCGCAAGTTCGGGGTTGCGCCCCGTTACCTGAGTGTTGCGCGTCGCCATTTACGGGGTGCGCCCCGATCTTGCCGGGTTGTGACACCGAGTTTGAGGGTTGTACCCCCGAATGTGCGGGTTGCGCCCCGGAAGTTTCGGATTGCCTGCCGAATCCTCCGGATTCACTGCGCACTCATTCCGCTTCACTGCGGAAATCTTCAAACTCAATTCGGGAATGCGAAACTGACCGCCGGACGGAAAGGCAATCGGCCGGCCCTTGGTGCTTGCCGCTGCGCACAACTGGAGTAGCGCGGCTCGTGCCCAAGACATTTGTGCGGCCGATACGATCTGCAACATTCACAGCGTGCACGCGATGATCGGCATGTCGCCGTCGCCGCTGTACATCCATCTCCGCCCGTCGAGTTCGATCAGATCCATCGCCTTGCGCGGGCCCCAGGTTCCCGGGGCGTATTCCTGCGGCGCTTGCTTCGACTGAGCCCACCCTTGCTCGATGGGGTCGATGACGGCCCACGCGGCTTCGGCTTCGTCGCCGCGGATGAAGAGGGTTTGCTCGCCGAGCATGCAATCGAAGATCAATCGCTCATAAGCTTCGGGGGCTTCTTTCTTGAAGGTCTGGTTGTAGAAGAAATCGAGGGCGACGGATTTGATGTTGAGCGCGCCGCCGGGCTCTTTGCCGTTGAGCCGCCAACTGATTCCTTCTTCGGGGGCGACCTTGATGATCAGATCGTTCGGAAAGACCGGCGATTCGCACTGCTTCTGGAAAAGCGTCTGCGGCGGCGAGCGGAATCGCACCACCACCTCGCTGAGCTTGTCCTTCAATGCCTTGCCCGTGCGAATATAAAACGGCGTGCCGCTCCATCGCCAGTTGTCGATGAAAATCTTGAGAGCGGCGAAGGTTTCAGTGCGGGAGGTTGGCGAAACATCCTTCGCCTTCAGATATCCATTGGTCTTGAGCCCATTGCCATAATTCCCCGCCCCATATTGGCCGCGCACGGCGGATTGATCGGCCTGGCTGGCGCGGATCGGGCGGATGGATTTATAAACCTTCACCTTCTCATCGCGAATCGACTGGGCATCCAGCGCATAAGGCGGCTCCATCGCCACCAGCGCCATGATCTGGAAAATATGGTTCTGCACCATATCGCGCAGCGCGCCGCTCTTGTCGTAATAGCCGGCGCGATCGTCGGCATTCACCGTCTCAGAGACGGTGATCTGCACGTGATCGATATATTTGTAGTTCCAGATCGGCTCGAAGATCGAATTGGCGAAGCGCATCACCATGAGGTTCTGCACGGTTTCTTTGCCGAGATAATGGTCGATGCGATAAATCTGCTCTTCGCGAAGATCGTGCAGCAGCAGTTGATTGAGCTCCTGGGCTTCCTTGAGACATTTGCCAAACGGTTTTTCGATGATGACGCGCTGCCAGGCGCCGCTATTGGAGCTTGCGCCGCGGACGGCCAGCTTTTGCGAGCCCAGGCATTGCACGATAGGCACGAACGCATCGGGCGGCGTGGACATATAAAACAGCCGATTGCCGGCGGTGCCGTGCCTGGTGTCGACCTCTTCGAGTTTGGCTTTGAGCTTGTCGAAGCTGGGGCCGTCGTCATATCCGCCGGTGCAGAAATAGGCGCTCGATTCCAGCTTCTTGACGATCTCATCATCGATGCCGTCTTTTTTAGTGCGGGCGTTTTTGGTGATCGATTCGCGGATTTGTTTGCGGAAATCGTCGTCGCTGATTTCCTTTCGGCCAAACCCCACGAGCGAAAACTTCTCGGGCAGGAGCTTGGCGTGGGCCAGTTCATAGATGGCGGGAATGAGCTTGAGCTTGGCGAGATCGCCACTGGCTCCGAAGATGACCAGTGCACAGGGAGTTGCCGTCGGCATTGCGGGCCTTTCTGTCAAAGCGCAAATTTCGCTGCGACAGTCAGGTTATTCGCCGTCATCGCAAATGTAAATTAGATGGCCTTCTAAATCACGCCACGTCCTACCACATGGCTCATCGATGCACCGTCGCCGTCTTCAGTTGTTTCACGCATTCCTTCGCCGGCTCCGGTGATGGCCGCCCCTGCGGGCTCAGTGACAGGGCTCGATTTGATCGCGGCGGGTTCACTGCGGTGGGTATGCTTTTCGTGCAACAGTTGATAGAGCAGATACCCCGCCGCCGCGATGCCAAACAGTTCCAATGCTCGTCGCATAAAGGCCTCCAAATTCGTTTATGTCATAATAAACCCCGCTGGCTGTTCAGTCAGCGGCAAAAATCGTCGCGTGACGTTACAATTATTCCATGCGTGATCCACGACTCGAAAAACTGGCGGATGTTCTGGTGAATTACAGTGTCGGCGTGAAGAAAGATCAGCTCATTCGCATCGACGGGCCGGTTTGTTCTTTGCCGCTGGTGGTGGAAATCTATCGGCAA